>NZ_JBBMFR010000003.1:0-272946 GCF_040095915.1 Bifidobacterium hominis
CGGCAGCAAGAGATAAACCTACAGCACAACGGCCGGCAACGCAAATCGGACATCCACGAACACCACGAAAACCATTGAAAACACTGGACTCCACCGGCGTGTCGAAAACACGGGAAAAGCGGGCAAGGAACACCATCGCGCGGCAAAAGACCGTCGGAAAAACCTCAAAACACCCCACCGCAAGCCAACATCCGGGCGTGTCGGCACCACGTAAGGAACATATGAGGAATCCAACACCGCTTTACGAAGGCAAAAATAGACCTGGCCACACTGGAAGTGACATACGCAATGAAATACACGTTGAAATACAGCGAGGGCCGCCGACTGGGGAAAGCTGGCGGCCCTCGCTGTATTTCAGCTGCTATCTTCAGTTGTTATTCAGTTATTGATGTTGATCCACTAGAAGGAAACGAAATCAGGCGGGGATTTCAGCCTTGGCCGTCTTGTGATTCATGTAGCGCTTGATAGCCAGAGCCTCAAGTGCAATCACCAGAACAGCGGTCACGCCCCAAGCCACGTACATGGCGGTCTTCCAGATCGGGGTGGCGACCTTCGGCTCACCGTCTGCATACTGCCAGCTGTTGGCGGCGGTGTACAGAATGTTGTGAGCAGCGGTACGCATGGCCTTCACGGAGGTTGCGGACTTGTCGGTGATGTGGTTGGTGATCTTGGTGGTGGCCAGCATGGAATCGTTACCGTTACGAATCTCCTGATCGGCATTCTGGTAGCCGTAGCCGCCGAAATAATCGGTCAGGACGAAGCCCTTGAAGCCCCACTCGTCACGGAGCACGGTGTTCAGCAGGTTGTTAGAAGCGCCGGCATAGGTGTAACCGATGTAGTTGAAGGAGCTCATCACAGCCTGTGCGCCGCCTTCCTTCACGCTCATCTCGAACGGCTTCAGGTAGGTTTCGCGGATGGCCTGCTCGTTCGCCCACGTGCACACCATGTTGGTACGGTTGGTTTCCTGATCGTTCAGTGCGAAGTGCTTCATGAAGGAGTACACGCCCTTCTCCTTGGCGCCTGCGATCTCGTTGGATGCCATAACTCCGGAGAGCAGGGAATCCTCGGAGAAGTACTCGAAAGTACGGCCGGAGAATGCGCCACGGTGAATGTTCATAGCCGGAGCGTACCAACCAGCAACGTGCATGTCGTGAGCCATATCGCCAATCATCTCGCCGAATTGCTTGGCCAGATCTTTGTTCCAAGTGCAAGCGAATGCAGTGGAAGCCGGGAAGCCGATGGAGCCAATGCCGGTGAAGTTGTTGTTCAGCGAGGCCGGGCCGTCAGCGTCGATGAGCTGGATCTTGCCGACGGAGGAGACGGCCGGAGTGCCGTAGCCACCATTGGCGATGAGGTTGTCCATATCGTCGAAGGTCAACTGGTCGAGCAGCTTTTCCCAATCAGCGTCGTCGTAATCCTTGCCGTACATGTCGGCCAGACGGAGGCCATTCTTGGCACCGGTGGTCGGCATTTCGTCGGAATCATCGTCGTACTTGGTCGGATCGTAGTTGCCGTTGTTGGTGAAAGCAGCTTTGACTTCGTCGCTCATGGAGAAGTTGGTCGGAGCTGCGGTGGCTTCAGCGTAGTTCGCGAAGTGGTTGGCACGGGACAGATAAGTCACATCACCAGCGGCATAGTCGAACTGGTTGGTAGCCACGGTCTGATCATCGTTGTGGGTGTTCGACTCGGAATCGTAGGTGATGGTGTCAGCAACATTGATCTTCTCAGAATCGATCACATGATGGGAATCAGACTGGATGGAGATGGTGTAATCGCCCTTTTCAAGCACGTATGCCTTGGCGTTCTGGTAATCGTAAGAAGCCATGTCGTCATCATCGAACTCGATCTTCACAGTCTCAGAGGCGCCCGGCTCAAGCTTCTTGGTCTTCTCGAAAGCGACAAGGTTCTTGGAAGCCTTCTCGATGCCGCCATCGGTGTACGGCGGATTGTAGTAGACCTCAACAACGTCCTTGCCGGCGGTGTCGCCAGTGTTGGTGACGGTCACGTCGAACGTGACCTTGCCGTCCTTGTAGGAGACGTCGCCCATCTTCTGCTCGAAGCTGGTGTAGCTCAGGCCGTAACCGAACGGATAGATGACCGTGTCATCGTAATTGATCAGACCTTCATCGGCAGCAGTCTCGTAGAACTTGTAGCCCACGTAAATACCTTCGACATAGTTGACGAAGGACGGGAGCACAGTGGTTTCCTGACCGGTGAAGCCGGTGTACTTGGCGGCCAGATCGTCGACGTTATCGTAGACGAATGCGCCATCGGCACCAACGGAAGACGAGCTGGCAGCAGCTGCGCCATCAGTGTTGTTGAACACTGGAGTCTTGGTCAGATTCTTGACGAACGTGTCGGAAGTCTTGCCGGACGGGTTGGTTTCGCCAGCGAGCACGTCACCGAGTGCGGAGAAGCCGGTCTGGCCTGCAGGCGGGCACCACAGCACGGACTTGATCTGTGGATAGTTGCTCAGGAAGTCGAACTGGAAAGCATTTGCACCGTTATAGACGAGCGTGACCTTGCTGAAGTTCTTGGTGACCAGATCAAGCATGTCGCGCTCGGTCTTGCTCAGCTGCAGGAAGTGCTCGCCATCCTGGAAGTCGTCGTAGTCCTTGGAGTTGTTCTTGTAGGTGATAGTTTCGGCCTTCATGTTGGTCGGGAGGTCAGCGCCTTCGCCACCAACGCGGGTGAGCACCACAACAGCCTCATCAGAGAAGCTCTTGGCATCAGAGATCAAAGAATCGGAATACTGGTCGGCCGGAACCTCAGGTAGGGTCCAATCCTGGGACCACATAGCAACAACCGGGCGGTCAGCACGGTAGTCGGTGTACAGCTTGGTCAGGTCGGCGTTGGTTTCAAGACCAGCTTCCTTCATGCCGTCGAGCAGGGAAACGGTGTCGTACTGGTCAGACATGGAACCGGAGCCGGTGCCGCCATAAACCGGGTTGGTGGAACCCCAACCGAACACGTTGACCTTCTTGTTGCTCAACGGCAGGTTGGAATCATCGTTCTTCAGCATGGTGATAGCTTCCGACTGCACTTCCTTGGCCAGATCGTTAGCCTTGGAAACAGTAGCATCAGACAGCATGTACTTGGTGGCGGTCGCATTGTTGAGCAGCGTCGACAATGGACCGGACAGCATCATGGAAACCGCGACGACAATACCGACCAGCGCCACAAGCCAAGACTCGGAGTGGATGATCTTACGGGTCGCCACTTCCTTCACCGTCTTCTTATTGACGGCAAAAGTGATGATCAGCGCGAGCACAAATATTACGCCAATCGCAATCAGGTACGGCGTCAACGAACCAATAACGTTCATGACGTCAGCCATGTTGATCTGCAGCATGGTCTGCCTCCTCCTTGATTCTCATAACCAAACGACATACAGGCCCCGATTTCCTCATCGAAACCAAAAATCACGTAACGCTGCCCCGCACCGCATGATTTTCAGAAGTGAAGACACTTCTTCATGTCGATGTTTCAATTTCACCAAAATCCACGGAAAAAGCGGCCTGATTTTTCCTAGCCTGTCGTTTCGCGCGCATAATCTGCATGCCACTTGCGCATGCAAAACCACCGTTCGCGCACATATAGTCCTGTTGCATGATTGCGTATGCAACAATATGCATTTCTCCGCAGATTGTTGTAAATCCTTGCTTATCTTACTGAATATCGTTGCTATATTGCGTAAATCTCTGTTCTTAATCGAACGTTGGATGCACGATCGCGGTTTTTATGATGATTTCGGCACACTGCGGCGAGCTGCTTCAACGGCAACTGACGCAAGGCAAGTACCATGGGTTCCATGAGCGACTTAAGCGCATTGAATCTGGAGGCGGGCAGCCTCGTTGGCGGATACACGTTGATTTCACGGCTTGGATCGGGGGCGATGGGATCGGTATGGCGTGTGCGCGACGACGGCGGACACCAGTATGCGATGAAGATCTTGCGCGATTCCCTTGCCGAGGAAGATGCATCCGGCGAACGTTCCCGCGATCAGCTGACCGCACGCGAGCGTCTGCGCAGGGAGGCTATGGCGCTGCAGAAGGTGCGTCATCCGGGCGTGTGCGGCATTGTGGATATGGAATTGGATGATGCTCTGGCCTTCATTGTGACCGAGTTGATCGAGGGCAAGAATCTGCGTGAGGATGTGCGAGCCAACGGCAGGTATGTGGGCGACGATTTGGAGCGGTTGGGGCGCAAGCTGATCGAGGCGGTGAAGGCCGTGCATGCGGCCGGTATTGTGCACCGCGATATCAAACCGACGAATGTGATGGTGTCGAATACCGGACCGGTATTGGTGGATTTCGGTATTGCCATGGGCGAGGGCGAAAGTCATGTGACGCGCACGGGTTTGGTTATGGGCACGCCGGGATTCATCGCACCGGAGATCATTGATGGCGCGGAATCCGATGAGATGAGCGACTGGTGGTCAGTGGCGAGCGTGCTGGCGTTTGCCGCTACCGGCGAGCCGGTGTTCGGTACGAAGCCGATGATGACCGTGTTGGAGCGTGCCGCTGCGGGAAGCGCGAATTTGGCCGGGCTCCCGGCGGGAACCATGGCCGCGTTCCGTTCAGCGTTGAATCCGGATCGTACGAAACGTTGCACGCCCGACGAATTGTTGCAGGCGATTGCGTTGGATGCGTTGAATCCGCAAGCTTGGGATGCTGCAGATACTGCCAGTTCAGCTGCGGGCACACCGGAGGCGATGCCCCCTTTTGCTGAATCGCCTGACAATCCACGAGAGCTTTGGCGGGCGCTGGATCACGTAACGGGCGAAGACGCCATCGGCACACGCACCTTGCCGCAATTCGTTGAGGCCACGCAAACCATCGACGCCACCGGCACACGAGTACTTCCTGCCAATAGCGAAACCACCAGCGTATTGCCACGAGACACGTCGCAATCCACGCGGGTGATGCCTGTTCAGAATGCTTGGAATCCCGCCGAAGAGCAGACGCAGATCGATCCGATCATCAAACCTGCATTGCAACGCATCGCCAACCAGCGGCCGCCTGCCGTAATACCGAATGCATCGGTTGAAATGGCGCAAAACGCACGGAATGCGCAGGCAGCGCAAGCTGCGCAGCCAGGTGCCGCACCGGTCGTCTCAGCCTCGTCAATTACTCCAACTGCAGCAATCACCCCCGTTGCGCCGCTCAACCCGAATGCGCCGCAGCCACCGAATCCAGCCGATGTACTTCGTGGCGAGCTGTTGAGCCGAGGCACGCTCCTCTGCGCGCTCTTGGCCATTCCCGTAGCGCTATTCGGCTTGTTCTCGCCTTGGCTGGCATGGGCTGCGGGCGCACTGCTGGCTTGGCTGCTCACCACCATAGGCTTCAATATGGAAGCGCAGCTGGAACGCGAGGGACGCCGTGGAGGCAGCCGCAAAGCCTCTGATTGGTTCGCACGCGCCGCCACATTGCCTTGGCATGTGCTCAAGGGGCTGGGTTATGCGGTGCCGCGCGCATTGATCATGGCTGCGATCGCCGCATTGGGATTGGCGATCGCCACAGTCGCATTGCAATTGCCGTTCACCATGGTGGATACCGCAATATTCGGATTCACGATTCCACTGCCGACTTGGATTGAAGGACCGGTTTCGCAAAGCGGCGTCGTCCAGGCTGGTTGCTGCGCCATCGGTTGGCTGGTCTCCGCCCTCACTCCGGGAGCTCTGGTGTTGCGATTGGGAGCTGGAACGCTACGTGGTCGCCCGAAATCCAGCACTCCTGCGGAATCCATATGAAATGTAGCGAAAACCAAGAATCGGCAAACGTTTGCAATCCTCAGAAAAACGTCAGACAATCGCACGTAGTATGGCAACATAAGCTTTTACGAAATACTTCATTCAGCAATAACGCGCCCACACTACTATGGTGCGCAGCAAACGATGAAACATCGAAAGGAATGTGGATGGCCCAGAACAGTAAGGATGCGCAGAAGCGCGCCAGCCGCGCCGAGCGTAGGGCCGCTGAGGCCGCGGCCATGAAGGCCCGCGCCGAACAGATGGAAAAGGAACGCAAGCAGCAGACCATCATCGGTGCCATCGTGGTGGCCGTACTGGTGATCCTGGTGGCGATCGGCGCGTTCACCGTGTATCACAACATGCACAAGAATGCCGAAACCCAAGCTTCCACCCAAACCGTGGAAGAGGCATACGACAAGCTGCAGAAGGCCGAGAACACGCCAAAGCTCGTCGACAACAAGGGCGGATTGCTGATTTCGAAGGATGGCTACGGCAAGTCTGTCGAAGGCGCTCCGACGGTTGCGATCTACATGGATTTCCTGTGCCCCGGTTGCGGCAATCTGCATCGTCAGCTTGATGCGGATCTGCAGAAGATGGTCGACGCCGGTCAGATCAATCTTGACTTGCATTTCATGGCGTTCATGGACAAATGGTCCACTGACGAATATTCAAGCCGTGCCGCGAATGCCGCAATCTACCTGGCCGAACATGACAGCAATCCAACGCATCTGATCACGTTCATGGAAAAAATGTACGCCGAGGATTTCCAGCCTGAGGAAAGCTCTAACTACAAGTCAGTCAGCGATGATCAGATCAAGAAGCAGATGATCGCTTCCGGCGTTTCCGAAGAGGTTGCCGACAAGGCGTTCGGCCGTGACTACCAGGATTGGCTCGACGCCATCGATGCCTATACGCCGAAGCGTTCCGAACTGTGGAACACGTCCGGAAACTACAAGGGCAGCATGACCACCCCAACGGTGACCATCAACGGCAAGTTCTGGGATATGAACCAGCTGAGCACCGCGCAGGAGACCATCAAGGAAGGTCTGCTGGAGGCCATTGGAATCAAGTCAGACGATATTGGAAAGGAAGGCGTGATGCCCTCCATCGGCTCCGACAAGGATCCGATCTCCAACACCACTGGTAAGTGATCGGCCCTCCTACTCAATCCTCATAATCGAAAAATAATAGCCCCCTACTCGCCAGCGTGCCAGCCAAAGCGCAGTTCCAAGTTGACGGCATCGGGCACGCTGGTTATGCTATTCAATCGTTGCCGTTTTTATGCATTATGCTAGAAAGCGGCACAAGCCTCCTTAGCTCAGATGGCCAGAGCGGCCGCCTTGTAAGCGGCAGGTCGTCGGTTCGATCCCGACAGGAGGCTCGAAACCCGTTTTGACGGGCTTTAACCTCTTACCATGGGTAAGTGATCCAGAAGTCTTCCCCCAACTTATGGCTTCTGGTAACCGGACAAGGCTTCCCCCAACCTGCCTTGTCCGGACAGGGGGCAGGATATCCCCTTCTCTCCTGCCCCCTTTTTCTTTATTCCTTTTCCTCAAAAATGTGGCGGTATAGATAAAACCAGCGGGAACCATGCCACTCGTCCCGATCTGACCGTTACAATGACGGCGATGTAGGCAGTCGCTGGAAAGAGGACGTATGACAAGAAGGTGGACCCCCCGGAGATTTGTGACGCTTCGGCGTGTTCGTGTGACGGCATGCGTGGTCTCATTGACGCTCGCCTCGACGCTCGCATTCGGCGTAGGCGCGCGCAAAACCGTAGCTCTGACCATCGATGGCAAAACCACCACAGTAACCACATACGCGATGAGTGTCGACCGTCTGCTGCAAGAGCGTGGCGTGAAAGTCAAAACGCATGATCTTGTGGAATCCACCAGCCCCACCAGCATGCTGAACAACCATGACGTGGTGACTGTACGAAGCGCCTACCAGACCACCATCACCATCAACGGGCAGGAAGTACCTTTCTGGACAGTGGCGACCAGCGCGGATCAGCTAATCGGCTTTTTCGAACAAAATGAAGCAGACGCGGCAAAAGTCACCGTCAATATCGACAACGTGTACAACAAACTCACCGGCGGACTGATCATCAACCAAAACGGGCCGGTCACCGTCATCGCAGACGGGCAAAGCTCCGCAGCACCAAATGGCAAACTGCCGGCGGCCTCCATTCTTGACTCCAAAGGCATCACGCTGAACAAGGAGGATCGCGTCAGCGTCGAAAAAGACAACGGCGAAACGATCCTGCGCGTCCGCCGCGTGACGCACGGCGAGGAGACACGCACGAAAGCGGTGCCATTCGGCACGCAAACCATCATCGATCCCAGTCTGCAGCCTGGCGAAGTCGTAGTCAGGCAGGAAGGCGAGGAAGGCGAAATCCAGCAAACGTACGACGTCACGTATGTGGATGGCGAGAAGGAAAGCGAGACGCTGACCAACGAAACAACCACGAAAATCGCCCTTGACCGGATCATCGCAGTAGGACCGGCAGCATCTTCCGACGATTCTGGTTCTGGTGGCGGATCCGGCAATTCCGGAGATACCGGCAATGCCGACAATTCCGGGAAAAAGGATAATTCCGGAAAGAACGATAATTCGGATAAGAACAACAATTCCGATAATTCCGACAAGAAAAACGATTCGAACAATAATTCCGATAATACGAACAATTCGGGCGACAACAATAAAGACGACAGCAAGAAAGACGATTCCGGATCAAAAACGGACCCGGATCCGACGCCAACTCCGGACCCGGCCCCCACACCGGATCCGACACCGACGCCCACCCCGACACCGCAACCTTCCGATCCTTCGGCAGGATGCCGCCTCTACCACCCTTCCCCCGCGCAGGCACAGGCCTACGCAGCCGGAGCCGCGGCGCAATATGGCTGGACCGGGCAAAACTGGACCGATCTGGTGAAACTGTGGACGCGCGAATCAAGCTGGCTGTGGTATGCGGAAAACGCATCTTCCGGAGCTTACGGCATCCCGCAATCGCTTCCAGGCAGCAAAATGGCGGCATTCGGCGCAAACTGGCGTAACGATGCGGCCGTACAGATCGACTGGGGTCTAAGCTACATCGCGCAACGATACGGCAACCCATCGAAGGCATGGGAGCATTCCGAGCAAGTCGGATGGTATTAAACAACGCCGATCGCAACAATACGCAAACGTAACAACACACACTTTTTCATACCAGTTGAACGGATAATGAGGTAATGACAGAAAACGCGAACGAAACCAACGAAACCGACGAAACTGTGCAAGGCCACCTGTTGGGGGCTGCTGACATTCGCCGTATCGCAGCCGAGGCCGGTATCAGCCCGACAAAAAAATTCGGGCAGAATTTCGTAATCGACCCGGGCACGGTTCGTCGTATCGTGCGCGAGGCGGGTGTGACCGCCGACGATCACGTGCTGGAAGTCGGACCTGGATTGGGTTCACTGACATTGGCGATTTTGGAAACCGGTGCAACGATGACCGCCGTGGAGATCGACCCGCCCGTTGCGGAACGACTGCCTGGCACCATCGCCGAATTCATGCCGGACGCGGTGGATCGTTTCCGTGTAGTCAACCGTGACGCCTTGACCGTAACGCCGGAAAATCTGCCTGATTTCAATAATGACGATTCGTTCACACTCGTAGCAAATCTGCCATACAACGTGGCCACGCCGATTCTGCTGACGTTGCTGGAACGTTTTGACAATCTCGGAACTTTTCTGGTGATGGTGCAGAAGGAAGTCGCGGACCGACTGAGTGAAAAACCCGGTTCAAAGATCTACGGCACTCCAAGCGTGAAGCTCGCATGGTACGGCACCGCGGAACGTGTGGGCATTATCGGGCGCAATGTGTTCTGGCCGGCGCCGAATGTGGATTCCGCGCTGGTGCTGTTCAAACGATACGAGGGCGGGCACACGCCTTCCGCCAACAATCCCGACGGTTCCGTGGTGGACCGCGAAACCGTGTTCCGTCTCATCGACGCCGCATTTGGGCAGCGACGCAAAACCCTGCATGCCGCGTTGAAGAAAATCGTACCTTCCGAAGCGTTTGAGCGGGCAGGCATCGATCCGACGCGACGCGGCGAGACGCTTACCATCGACGAATTCGTGGCACTGGCACGAGCCATGGGCGAGGTGCCGGAAGCATGAGCGGCAACGGCAACGCAATCAACACGGTCAGTGTGGACTGCCCGGCGAAAACGAATCTGACCTTGCACGTAGGCAAGCCACGCAGCGAATGGGGCGGCCGGCACGAGCTGGACACCATTTACTGCGCCGTCAGCGTGTACGACACCGTCACCGCCAGCCGCAAAAAACCTGGATCCGGGTTTTCACTGAACCTCGAAGGCGCCTATCTTGGCGACCTGGCCTCCTCAGGCAACGATATGCGACGCAACCACGCAGTACTTGCCCTGTTCGCTTTGGCCGAGGCGAGCGGCCATGAACCGGATGTGGCGTTGAACATCGAAAAACGCATTCCCGTCGGCGCAGGCATGGCGGGTGGTTCCGCGGATGCGGCTGCCACGATTTTGGCGTTGAACACGCTATGGAATCTTGATTGGCCCATCGAACGGTTGCAGCAGGTTGCCGCCACATTAGGCGCGGATATGCCGTTCTGTCTGACCGGAGGCTACGCGCGAGGCACAGGCTTCGGCGAGCAGATCGAACAGCTCAGCGAGTACAGCGACGACGTGCGAAATCTGACGAGACAGGGTTTTGCAGGCCGCCTGCTGGTCGGCGCATATCAGGCGGAACTGCGCACGCCGGAAGTGTATGCCATGTTCGACCAAATCGGCGCCGACCCGGGAGACAACAATCATCTGCAACAAGCGGCGATCTCACTGCACCCACGTAGCGGACAGGCGATTGACGAAGCATTGCGAGCAGGCGCAAAGCAAGCGTTCGTCTCCGGATCCGGCCCTTCCGTAATCGCATTCGTACCAACCGACGATGCCGCACACGCGGTGCAGTCGGCATGGCAGGAAAGCCGTTGCGTCGACCGCATCATCGCCACCAAGGCACCGGCCCATCCGATTGTGCATATCATCGCGTAACAGTAAGGTTGAAGTCAACAGATTTTTTGGAGAAGGACTCGTACATGACTCAGGCTAACGATGAGCGCGCCGCGCGCAAACAGTACATTCGCCGCCGTCAAAAGGTGGCGTTCACCATAACTGGCGCCATTTTGACGGTCGCATTGGTGACTTCCCTGCTGTTCTTCTTCCATGTTGGAGGATTGGGCAGGGTCAAGTCGGCTGCAGTACAACCGAATTACGGCCAGCAGGCTCCTTGCGCCACCCAGGAACAGGACGGAAGCAACGGCAAATACGTGGAGAACCGCAACATCACCGTGCGCGTGCTCAACGGCACTGAATTCTCCGGCTTCGCACAAGCCGTCAGCAGCGCGCTACAGAATCGCGAGTTCAACACCCAGGCCGCCGGCAACTACACCAGTTCCCAGGTGGAGCGCACGATGATCATCTTCGGCAAGAACGCCGTTAATCAGGCGTACACGGTGAACAGCAACTTCACCGACGCGAAAATGGTGATGGACGATCGCGAGGATATGCTGATCGACGTTGTGGTTGGCGCAACCTTCGACAATCTGCAGGATCAAAAGCAAGTGCCGACCGCCGGCAAGAAGATCGAAAGCTTCGAAGGATGCGTTACCGTCGACAAGATGGCCGACGTGCAGAAGGCCCCCGAACACGACGCCGTGTGATTTGCAGATTTTTTTGATTTGCAGATTCTTGGATTGACCTCGCGATTTTCATTTTCTGACCTCATGATTTCGATTTTTTACTGAAAATCAAGATCATGAGGTCAGTTTGCAAATCGTGAGGTCAGAAGGCGGATTATTCGGCCTGCTGTTCCTCGTACCAACGGTTCAACTCGGCAACAGCAACATCACGCTCGACCGGGCCGTTATCGAGACGATATTCCAGCATGTGCTTGTACGCCTTGCCAACCAGCGGTCCCGGTTCAATGCCGAGCAGCTGCATGATTTCGTCACCGTTCAGATCAGGGCGGATCGCGTCGAAATCCTCCTTCTCCTTCAGATCGCGCACGCGCTGTTCCATCTCGTCCATCGCCGACGAGAACACCATGGCCTTGCGCTTGTTCTGCGTGGTCGCGTCGGCACGCGTCAGGCGGTTCAAACGCTCGTACAGCGGGCCTGCGTCTTTGACGTAACGGCGGACCGCGGAATCCGTCCACGGCTCCTCCACGTATCCATGGAAACGCAAGTGAAGGTTGACCAGTTCGCTGACGTCCTCGACCATATGATGATCGAAATGCAATGCCTTAAGGCGCTTGCGGGTCATTTTCGCGCCGACCGCATCATGATGATGGAAACTCACCTTGCCGCCCGATTCGAAACGACGCGTCTTCGGCTTGCCGATATCGTGCATGAGCGCGGCAAGACGCAACGTCAGGTCTGGAGCTGGCACAGGACCGTCCGGGCCGGTTTCGAGAGCGACAGCACGATCAATGACGATCATGGTGTGCTCGAACACGTCCTTATGACGATGATGTTCGTCGATTTCGAGCTGCAATGCCGGAATTTCCGGGAAGACGATATCCGCAAGACCGGAATCGACCAGCGCTTCGATACCTGCACGCGGTCGATCGGACAGCAGCATTTTGACCAGTTCGTCACGTACGCGCTCGGCGGAAACGATTTCAATGCGATCGACCATGTCGGTCAACGCTTCGGCGGTTTCCGGTTCGATGCGGAAGCCCAGTTGCGCCACGAAACGCACGGCGCGCATCATGCGCAGCGGATCGTCATCGAACGACTGGCGAGGATCGACCGGCGTGCGCAACACGCCCTTGGCCAAATCGTTCGCACCGCCGAACGGATCGACAAATTCCAGTTCGGGCACGCGCAATGCCATGGCGTTCACCGTGAAATCACGGCGGGAAAGATCGCCTTCCAGCGTGTCGCCATAATTAACTTCCGGCTTGCGCGAGTCGGGGTCATACGTGTCGGAACGGTAAGTCGTTACCTCAACCTGCACTTCCGTGCCATCCTCGCGACGGCGCATCGCACCCAGCGTACCGAATTTGCGTCCCATATCCCAAAAGCCATCACGCCCAAAACGGCGCAAAATATGTTCAAACTGCTCAGGACGCGCCGACGTGCAAAAATCCAAATCATGCGATTTACGATGCAACAGCAGGTCCCGGACGGGACCTCCCACCAACGCCAATTCATAGCCTTCCGCGGCGAACATACGCCCTAATTCAATGGCCTCTGGCCACACTTCGAAGTTCACGCCATCCCTTTCCGACACCACAAGTTTCTGCCTTACTAGCATACCGTTACCCCACCTGCACACAGAATTGAGTATGGTTGGAATCATGATTACGCCCGCAGACCTTGCACGCATGCTTGCCCATGCTGCGGACGACCATACCCAAAATCCGATGGAATCGGACAAACTGCTGTACACATCGCAGTCCGTTTCCTTGCGGCAAGAGACCATCATCACGCCCAGCGCACCCACCCCAGCAATGATGCCGCAACGGCGCGCCACAGACGGTCCGACCACATTCGCCTCGCTCGACGCGCAGGAACTGCCGGTGGTACGCGAATATTCGGCGGGCGGTCTCGTGTTCGATGACAAGGGCCGTGTGGCGATCATCGCACGTCATTCACGCAGCGGGCATTTGGAATGGTGCCTGCCGAAAGGTCATATCGAAAAAGGCGAGACACCGCAGCAAACCGCCGTTCGCGAAGTACATGAGGAAACCGGCATTTTGGGTGAAGTGGTCGATTCCATCGCTACCATCGACTACTGGTTCACGGGAACCAGCCAGCGCGTGCACAAGCTGGTGCATCACTTCGCATTGCGCCAGATCGGCGGCGAGCTGACGGTGGAAGGCGACCCGGACCATGAGGCAGAAGACGCGATTTGGGTGGATTTTGCTGATTTGGACGACGTTCTCAGCTACCCGAACGAACGAAAGATAGCATGGTTGTACGCAAGGAAACTCAACAGACAGGCGTGAAGGTGAATCAACCCGCACAACGGAACGTTCCGCACGGCATACGTGCTCTTTCGGCAATCCTCGCCATGGTCATGACCATGGCGTTGATGTTGTTATACGCACCTACGCCACATGCCAAAGCCGAAGAAACACAGGAAACACAATCGGGAGCCATGCTGTCAATCGACTCCTCCACAGCCGTGCTGACAGACACTTCCGGCTATCATCTGAGCGCAACGGTGACCAACACCACAGATCAGGAAATCCCATCGGGCACGCTGACCCTCGCCATGAACGCCTTCTACACGTTCGTGTCGCGCAACGATATCCAGGAATGGTCGGAAGGCATCGGGCAGATCCCAACGCCCAATATCGTGGGCCAAAGCGAGGTTCCCGCGCTTCAGCCGGGAGCTTCAGCGAACGTGCGCATCGACGCGGAATCAAGCCAAGAGGCACTGGCATCCATCAACTCCTGGGGTCCCAAGCCCATCACTCTCAGCTATGAGGCCGGCGGAGTCCAGCAAGACAAAGCACACACTTTCGCAACACGGACCGGAGCTGGAATCAATACCCCCGACGCGCCCGCGATGAATATCACCATCGTGCAGCCGCTCGAAGCGCAAGGATGGACCACCGACAACACCATGCTGGAACAGCTCGTCAACAAAGGTGGCGTCACTTCCGCAGAACTTTCGAAAATCGCCGTTCCCGGCAAAGAAGACGAGGCACGACTCAAGTCGCTGGAACAGACGTTCACCAAGCATGACAAACTGCAGGTGGTGGCCGATCCGACCTATCTGAAGGCGATGCCGATGCCGACGCAAGTCGACGGCATCACGCAACCGGCCCTATTCGACATCACCGCCTATTCCGCGCTGAACGACAGCAAAACCTATGATTCGGCAAGCGTCGGCACCTCGCAATGGAACGCCGAACAGGCCTTGGAAAACTATCAATCGGCGTTGGGCGACCCGAACGCAAGTATGACCACGTATGCATGGCAGGGCACCGGCAATTGGACGATCGAGGCGCTCACGAAAGCCAAGCAGCAGGGGTACGACACCGTCATCGCCACGCATGATTTCGAAGAGAACGATGCGGCTACCGCAGAAACAGGCAAGGCCATAGTGGCCACCGACGCGGGCGACGTCACCGTACTGACCGCGCAAAGCGTGCTTTCCAACCTTGCACAGGGCAAGGCGACCAGTGCCGACGCCGAAGCGGATGGCGAGGGAACAACGGCCGGGCGTCTCGCACGATTCGTCGCGCAAAGCGCGTTCTACCAAATGGAACAGCCGTATGCGGAACGCAACCTGCTGGTCTGCCTAAACGACAATTCCGACCCAGCCGTCGTGGATGCGCTGATGACGGACGTCGAACAATCGCCGTGGCTGAACATCACCGATCTGAACACATTAAGCAACGCCGACCCCGCCTTGAGCGATGACGATGCGGCCGCGATCGTACCACAATCCGACGGAATCAATGATGCGACACAAGCCAATCTCAGGCAGACGCTCAACACGCTGGCAGCCTCGACAAGCGACATCAAACGATTCAACGCGTCCATCCTCACCGACGTCGCCGACGATGCCAAGCAGTCCCCCGCAGGCCTCAAAGCGTGGCGCAGACAGCTCGTCAACGCGCACGGCATCATGGCCCTGCACGCGCTAGGCGGCGAAAATCCAGCCGGAAGCACCATGGTGGAAGGAGCCGGGCAACTGGCGTCCCTGCTCATCAACGGAGTGACCATCACACCGACGGAAAACGTCAACGTGGTCAGCGAAACCGCGCAAATGCCCGTTACCATCAGCAACAGCCACCCCTATCCGGTCACGGTAAAAGTCTCATCATTGACCAACTCCATGCAGATTGTCACTTCGCGTTTCGACACCGTGGAGGTACCCGCAAACGGCGAAGCCCAAGTGGCATTCATCATCCGTGTGGCCACCTCCGGCACCGCGGACGCCACACTCAGCCTGCAGGACAGGCAGGGCATCGCATTCGGAGCGACACAAACCACCCACATCACCAGCGCATTGCAAATCAGCGACAAAACCGGCTTCATCATCATCGGCATCGCCGTGCTGCTTGGAGCTTTGGGACTGTGGCGCCAATTCCACCGTAAGAAGGATCCCGACGAATGAGTTCTTCCGTTGGCCGTAATTCACTGATCATGGCCTCCGGCACCGCGGCCTCGCGCGTGACCGGGCAAATCCGTACCATTCTGCTCGCCTGGGCTTTAGGCACCACCGGCTATGCGGCAAACGCCTACCAGGCCGGGTCCATGATTCCGCAGGTCATCTACACCCTGGTTTCCGGCGGTATTTTCAACGCCGTGCTCGTGCCGCAGATCGTGCGCACGTTGAAGGCGAAAGACGCCGAAACCAAGCTCAACAGGCTCATCACGCTCGCCATCACCATGTTGTTGGCGGTGACGATTCTGATGGCGCTGTGCACGCCACTGCTCACCAGACTGTATGTGAACGGCGGCCCGGAAACCATGGCGTTGGCAACCTCGTTCACTTTGTGGTGCATGCCCCAGATCTTCTTCTACGGCCTGTATACGGTGATCGGTCAGATTCTCGCAGCCAAAGACCATTTCACCGCGTATGCGTGGAGTTCGGTGGGTGCGAACATCATCAGCTGCATCGGCTTCGGCACATTCATCGCATTGTTCGGCCGCGCCACGGAGCATCCGCTTGATTTCTGGACCGCCGACAAAATCGCTTTGACGGCCGGAACATGGACATTGGGCGTGGCATTCCAAGCGTTGGTGCTGTTCATTCCGCTGACCAAAATCGGATTGAAATACCGCCCGCAATTCGGGCTTCGCGGCATCGGCTTGCGTTCGATGGGACCGGTCGCAGCTTGGAGCGTCGGCATTGTCGTAATCGACCAGCTCGCCAATATCGTAATCACGCGCACGTCCACCAACGCGCCGATGCTCGCGCAGCAGCAGTTCGGCATCAATCCGCTCGATGTGGCCGGCAATGCCTCATACCAGAACGCGTACACGATTTACATGCTGCCATATTCGCTGATTGCCGTTTCGCTTGCAACCGCGATTTTCCCGAAAATATCCCGTGCGATCGCCGACCATAATATCGCCGAAGCGCGCACCGATTTAAGCCAGGCAATGCGCAATATGGGCGTGATCATGTGTTATTTCTCGGTCGCTCTCGTAGTGATGCCCGTTCCGATCATTCTCGCGTTGCTGCCGTCTGTGAGCGTCAGAGAGGCGATTCTTATGGCGGGACCGTTGGTCACGCTTGGCGTGGGACTTCCGTTTGCCAGCGCGTATCTGATTATCCAGCGCACGTTCTATGCATTCGAAGACGGCAAATCGCCGTTCATTTTCATGCTGTTCGCCATGGGCATTCAAGCGGTAGGCGTGATAATCGGCGCGAAGCTACTTCCCCCTACCGAATGGACGACAATGATCGGCACGGTAGGAGCCATAAGCTACATACTGCCGATTCCCATCCTGTATGTCATGTTGCGCAAACGTTTCGAAAACAATATCGACGGTCCGCGCATAGCCATCTCGTATCTGAAATCGATTGGCGCGGCAGCAGCTGCCATGCTCATCGGCGTGATGGCACGTGACAGCGTCTACCAGCTCGTCGGCGCCCAGATCGGAGCGGTGGACGGTCATATGAACTGGATTCAGGCAGTGGTGTGCGCTGCGCTGTTGACCATAGTGACTTTCATCGTTTACGCGGGCATGTTGCGGCTGCTGCGTTCCGAGGAATTCGACGAGGCGATCGTACTGCTTTCCTCACGTATTCCCGGACTTCGCAAGCCGACCAGCCCCAACGATAGACTGGAGCAAGGCGACGCCGAAAACGGCGAGTGACCATAGGCAGAACAAACGTTTACAAAAAGTTGAAGGAACCCATGAAACCTCAGCTGGGAGATACCATCAGCAATCGCTACGTGCTCGTTTCGCCGTTGCGCGAAGAAACCGGACTGCAGGTCTGGAAGGCCAGCGACCATGTGCTCGCACGGGATTGCCAGCTGTTTATCGTCAGCAGCAGCAAGGCATTGCAGGAAGTCAACGCAACCGCTTCCATGCTGGCCATTTCGCACGACTCCCACTTCACAAAAGTGTTGCAACTCCAGCATGTCGGCAAGGTCGCGCTGGTGGTGACACAGCTTGACGAAGGCATGGCCCTCAGCGAATATCTTGCGCTGAACGCCAACCAGCCGTTGAGCTATACAGCCATGCGTTCCATCATTGGCGAAGTCATCGAATCGTTGCATGTGCTGCAAAAAGACAATCTCACGCATTTCTCCATCAGCACCGACACGGTGCGCCTGACCCGTTCCGGCATTCAGATTGCAGACGCTCCGGTGAGCGTCATGCTTGCCGACACTTCTCGCGCGCAGGCTTTGGAAAATCGGGAACAGCTTGCGATTCGGCAGATTGCGGCATTGCTGTATGCGATGCTGACCCGCCGTCCGTCCACATTGTCGACTGATTTCCGTCTGGACGCGCTCGCGCCGACCACGCCGATGGAATTCCGTGTGATCTGCAAGCGCGGACTTGAGCTTGAAGAGGCCGACGGCTTCCCCACCGTTCCGATGGCGACTCTCGCGGAATTGGAGGCGCTGCTTGGCGAGTACCAGCCGCTGTCATCGTTGGGGGGTATGGATGTCACGTTGCCTTCCATGGATTCGGAGTGCTCGATCGCCAATGTTCCGTTGCTGCAGATCCTTGAGAAGGATACGCTCCTGCTACCGGATACGCTGGCGGTGACTGGAAGCATTCCGGAAATGACGTTCACGGCTCCCGAACCGCATAACGATTTTTCCGATGGCAAGGAGGCTTTGGCGAAAAGCGTCGCAGCCACCAGCGGAGCGGTGAAATCGTTGTGGAGCAGCGGCCGTGAGCTGCTGAGCGAAGAAGACATCGATGGCGTGACCGACACCAGCGATTCCCCCTTCTCCTTCCCCATCAGGGTTTCAGTACCGTCCGACGGCATGTCGTCAGACGATTCCCAGTTGGAAAAAACCGGCCGCATTCCAGTGATCGGCGCGGACGGTCAGGTCATTCAGCCCGGCGAGGAGTCCGCTCGCGCGTTGAAGGCAGAGCAGGAGGCGATCGACGCCGCGTATGCCGCCGGTCGAGCCGCAGTTCCGCCGAGCTTCACACCGAAGAATCCTTCTCCCACGTCGGCGAGTACTGACGTTGCCGACGCGAAACTGTTTGGCAAGCTGAAAACGAAGGTCGTTGCGATTATCGTTGCCGTTCTTGTTGTTGCGGTAGCGCTTGGTTTCGCTATTCAGGGTTTGATGAAGCCTTCAGATTCGGTTACGACTGATTCCGAAGGACCATGGCCGGAAATAAATCTTGACAAGGTGCCGTTCGGCGAGGGCGATCAGACGGATGCGAATTCCGCGGATTCTTCCAATTCTGATAAGTCCGGCAATACCGATAAGTCCAACAATACCGATTCGTCCAATTCCGCGGATTCTTCCGATACTTCCGCCAATGCGCCGGCATCTGGCGATTCATCATCCAAGAAACTCAAGAAAACCGAAGACAAGGTCGTGACCGCTGACAAGCAGTCGAAGAAGGTACCGAATCCGAAGCAGCCGGAAAACACGACTGCATACGAAATCGACAATCGTCAGTTCCTGTCGAACCCTGACGGACAGCAGGGCTACGGATATTACGTGCACCTGAGCCAACCGCAGAACGTGTCTCGCATGGTCATCAAGATTCGTTCTTCGGGCGGCCAGGGATACATTCGCGTGAACGCGACGAACAGCCCGTCCCAGGGTGAGCAGGTGGCACAGTTCAAATTCGACGATTCCGGCACTACCGAAGTGAAGTTCGACAAGTCTGTGAAAACGCAGGACATCATGCTGTGGGTGCCGCTTGACAGTCTGCCCGGCAGCCAGCTGTACATCGATTCCCTGCAGATCTTCTAATCGTTGTCACCATCTTTCTAACGTTTTCCGGAAAAGACGCGCATGGAGGGCACGTGTAATATGCACGTGCCCTCCTTTGTATCTGCCACTCGATTGTCTGCCGAAATCGTTGATGTCAATCAACTACATATCCCAAATTAGTGGTCAAATCGACTTGTGCAGACATACAACCGGGGTTGTACAGACAATCCGCCGCGCAGACCACTTACTCCGGCCAGTGTTCGAAGAGGGTGAGGAGCTTTTCGACGTTGACGTCGCTCCAGCTGTCGATTCGGGGACCATCGTACGCGCTGTTGTACGGCTGATCGAACACAACCACGTGCTGCCCGGCTTCGCGCAGGGTTTCGATGTTCGCCGGCGAATCGTCGATGTGGATCGTGGCCTGCATACTGTCTTTCAGCCCAGTGAAGCACAGGCTCATGTACGGAATGTGATTGCTATCCAACCATTGCGCGGTGTCGGAAACGACCATCTGATGCTGGCCGGACACGAACAGCCGATGCGTGACGATGCGAATGTACACGTGCTCGCCCGCCAATCGTTGCAGCGCCTGCGCTACCCCCGGAAGCGGCTTCATCGTCGCATACAGATGCTCACGTTCCGCGGCTTTATGCGTTTCGATGTAATCGTCAAGCGTGTCGAACGGCCATCCATCCTCGCGGGTGAGATTGTAGTGCGCGGCCCGCAACGCACGTTCCGGCACGTCAATGCCCTGCCGATGCAGATAATCGCGGATCGCACCTTTGTAATCCGCGCAGACGCCGTCCAAATCGAGATTGAGCACGCGATATCCCTGCACGCCCACGCGCTGACTCTCGTATTGTTCAGGAATAGTCGCCATATCACGTTCCTTTCTTATGCCTGATGCCGATCAGCCCGTCGAATAGCCACGCCAATCAGCTCGCTATCAATCAATGTACCGTGACATTCGTCGGCAACAAGCGCAAATACTCCCGCAGGTAAGGAAGATAGAAAAGGGATAGAAAAAGACGAGATTGCCAAAAATCTTACAGGAGAACGATTTTGAGACTTTCATAAAAAGACAGAAAATTCAAAGATCACACCACTTCTTTTTGCGACGGCGATACTGCCCGGCAATCGACGATCAACTTTCATCACAGCATCATTACGTTTATTTCAAGATTAGCCGATGAAAATACAAAAGAATCAACGATCGTTGCATGACATTGACGGTTGCACCTGCCTATAATGAAGGCACAACAGAACAAAGAGACACGATGCGGCAGGGACCGGAGAGAAAACCGGAACCGCACCCCACACGCGGGGAAACGGCAACGCCACCCGCGCTGAAACAATAAACAAGACTTACGGCAGCGGCCAGAGGAAAGAAAAGAAAACAAGAACGCCGCCAAGCCGAACGAAAGGAAACATCATGAAGAACAACACTTTCAACCAGATCGTCAACGCCAACCTCGCTTCCATCGATCCAGGCTTCGGCCAGTTCGCACTCGCCAAGGCTAGCGCCGATCTGTTCAAGAAGGTCATCAACAAGTGACCCAAGGCCTGCACAAGCAGGCGTCACACTTAAATAACCAAAGGGCTTGCGTTCCGCATGGAGCGCAAGCCCTTTTCTCATGTTCCGCTCAAGCACTGCCAAGAATCCAGCCACCACCAGCAACTGCACACACAGCCCCTCACATAACCACACACAACAACTCGTGTTTCACGTGAAACTCTGTAGATGATCCGATTCGGAAGGTACTTGATAATACGCCATAAGAAAAAGGAATGCGCGAAATCGTGAGATGCGTGGATGTCCGTTTTGACGATTCGCTACAGTGGGAATATGAGTGATTTGCGAGATGCGATTATTGTCGGGTCCGGCCCTGCCGGATATACCGCAGCCATATATTTGGGCCGAGCTGGATTCAAACCACTGGTCATCGCGGGCGCGCTGACCCCAGGCGGGCAGCTCGTCAACACCACCGAAGTGGAGAATTTCCCAGGCTTCCCCGATGGCGTTATGGGACCGGAACTCATGGACAATATGCAACGCCAAGCGGAGAAGTTCGGCGCAGAAATCATTTGGGATGACGTTGTTTCCGTGAGCAACGATGACGCCACCGGCGTGAAAACCGTGCGCGTCGATCTGGGAGACGTTTTCGAAACCCGTGCTTTGATCATCGCAACCGGATCGGAATACCGCAAGCTCGGCATCCCCGGAGAGGCGGAATATTCCGGCAAGGGCGTGTCATATTGTGCGACTTGCGACGGCTTCTTCTTCCGAGATAAGCCGATTATTGTGGTCGGCGGCGGCGATAGCGCATTCACTGAAGCTGATTTTCTTTCCCGATTTGGATCGTCGGTGACGTTGATTCATCGTCGTTCCGAATTCCGCGCATCGCAGATTCTCGTGGAACGCGCTCAACAGAATCCGAAAATCACCATCATCACAGATTCCGTGGTGGAGGAAATATTGGGAGACGACAACGGAGCACAATCCGTGAACATTCGCAACGTCATCACCGGAGAGATTGGCACGATTGCCGCAAACGGTATTTTCGTAGCGATCGGCCACTCCCCCGCCACAACTTTTATTGACGGCATTGTGCAGCGAGATGCGGCTGGATATATTCAGGTGGATGGCGCCAGCACACGCACCAGCACTGCCGGTATTTTTGCAGCAGGCGATTGCGTTGACAGTATTTACCGTCAGGCGATCAGTGCCGCCGGCATGGGCTGCCGGGCTGCCCTTGACGCCCAAGCCTACCTAGAGCAGTAGCACTCCCCATGACGGTCATTCATACAGTCATCTCACAATCATGACTGTATGAATGACCGTTATGTGACCGTGATACACGGTCATGCCCTGCAAAAACTGGAAAAACGAACGGAAGGGCGGCATATTCTGTTCACGACTGTAAGCTTGGTCAAACAGCCTTGAGTGTGTCGTGAATAGAATATGCCGCCCTTCTGCGAACATCACACTGATCAGACAGAGAAACTCGAGAAATACTATTCTTCAGCAGAAGGCATGAGCATGTCGACAATGCGCTTCATGTCGTCTTCGGATTTGAACACGATTTCGATGCGACCATGTTCCTTGGATCCCTTGATGGACACCTTCGTGTCGAACCTCTTTTCAAGGCCGACCTGCATTGGCGTTCCCGCCCACGGATTCAGTTTGCTGGTCTTCACCTTCTTCGGCTGATCCGATTCGGCGGCCTTCATCGACACGATTTCCTCGGTGCTGCGAACAGACAGTCCTTCGGCGATAATGCGCGTCGCAAGCTGTTCCATATCAGCTTCGGCCGGCAATCCCAGCAGCGCACGCGCGTGACCTGCCGATAAGAGTCCGGAAGAGACCTTCTTTTGCACGGTTGCAGGCAGATTCAACAATCGCAAGGTATTTGCGATCTGCGGGCGTGATTTCGATACAGATTTCGACAATTGCGCCTGTGTCAGACCGAAATCGTCGATCATTTGCTGATAGGCAGCCGCTTCTTCCAGCGGATTCAACGCAACGCGATGCAGATTCTCCAGCAGAGCGTCACGCAACATGTCATCGTCTGCCGTGGTTTTGACGATCGCAGGAATCGTTTTCAGACCTGCGATCTGTGAAGCACGCCAACGACGCTCGCCCATGATGAGCTCATACATGCTATCCATGCGACCGTCGAACATATTGTGCGGCTCGGCATTGTTGGCGGCGTTCTCCTTGCGCGCGGCCTCAATCTGCGCGAGAGGACGTTTCCGTACGACAATGGGCTGCAGCACGCCGACTTCCTTGATGGAATCGGCAAGTTCACGAAGATCATCCTCGTCGAAAATAGTACGCGGCTGATGCAGGTTGGGTCCGACGTCACTCAGACGCAATTCAACCAAGTATCCACCCTGCACCGGCAGCAGTTCCGGTTCGCTGTTCTTTGCATCTTCGTTCTTTTTTACCGCTATAGTTTCACGTGAAACACTCCCCTGCTTCACATCGGCAGAAGGAGCGACAGGACTAGTGGCACCGAAGAACATGTCAGCTGGATGAGCCGCTTCGTTCAGCGTGATGGAAGGCATGCTGGCACGATGAACGCCTCCCTTCTTGATTTCACGTGAAACGTTTTTCTTCATGTCGCGGACGGCATCGACGGAAGCCTTGGCTGTCACCATGGAGCTTTTAGCGCCTGCGTTCTTTCCCACCGACGGCACGTCGGCACTGTCAGCCATATTTCCGGAAGTTTTCGCGGACGATTTGTTATCAGCCTTCACCCCTACAGCAGGAGCAGCCGGCTCAGAGGCAGCTTCCGACTTTGCCGACTCTCCTGGAAGAGACGGAAACAGCGCGCCGAGACCCCTGCCTAAACGTGATTTCGTAGCCATAATCAGTTCTCATTCCTTCTTGCATCGATAGCCTGCAACACCGTCTGCGAGCGACGTGCGAGTTCCAACGCGGCCTCGCAGTAGGAGATTGCACCCATGCCCTTGGGGTCGTAGGCGATAACGCTTTGATTAAAGCTTGGCGCTTCCGATATTTTCACCGTTCGTGGAATCGTGGTGTCCAACACGATGGTCGGATAGTGGCTTTTGACCTCGTCATGCACTTCACGGCTGAGCAGGGTTCGCTTATCGAACATGGTAATCAGCATGGTAGAAACGAGCAGTGACGGATTGAAATGTTCCTGCACCAGCCCGATGGTATTGATAAGCTGGCCAAGCCCCTCCAACGCATAGTATTCAGCCTGGATCGGAATCAGCATCTCATGCACCGCGCACATGGCATTAATTACCAGCAGTCCAAGGCTTGGAGGGCAATCGATAATCACGTAATCGTAGTGTTCCTCGCTGTTCTCAAGAAACTCGTCAACCGCGGTTTTCAGCAGCACATTGCGATTTTCCATGTCGGCGACTTCCAGCTCGGCACCACTCAGATCAATGGAGGCCGGTACCACATCAAGCAGATCGAAATCAGGGCAGGCACGCTTGACTTCGGCAATGGTTTTCCTACCTTCGATCACGTCGTATACCGACGGCTCTCCCGACGCATGCGGAGCACCCAACGCGGTCGACGCATTGCCCTGTGGATCCATATCGATCAGCAGCACTTTGGAACCGAACTGAGCCAACGCAGCGGAAAGATTCACCGCAGACGTGGTTTTGCCAACGCCGCCCTTCTGGTTAGCGACCGCAATCAGTCGCGTCTGCTCCGGCTTTGGGCAAACGGCCTTCTGCAAGGCGCGATAGCGAGACGATTCGTCGGCGATCTGCGAACCAAGAGGAGAATCCGATCCTCCGAAAATTCGTTTGATGGTTTCCGTTGCCGATTCCATCGATGTCAGGTTATCTGGTCCTTCAGGTCCAGTCATACGTCAGCCTTCCTTACGATATGCTTAACATTCAAGTTTCATCATTTGGGTGGACAGAATCAGCCCATCTCACCCATTGTGCGCAAATGTGGATAACTGTGGATAGTCAGTGGATAACTTGCGCTACTCACAAAAAGTTATCCACAGATATTTTATTGCCATTCCAACATTTTCTCTGCGGTTTATTTCAACGATTCCCCAGCTGTGGATAATGTGGACAACTCGCCTAAATTGTGGATAACTTACTTTTTATCCACCATGAGCACATGGGTTGATTCAAGCCCAGGACCGACCTCGGCATTCACCACTCGCGGACGCACGCCGCCGCACTTGGCAATCTCCTTGGAGGCTTTTTCGATCTCCTCCTGAGCGGATCTTCCCTTCAATGCGACCAGACATCCACCGCGTTCAAGCAACGGCAACGTCCACCCGGATAGTTTGGTCATCGGCGCAACGGCACGACAGGTCACCACGGCGAACGGATGCCTTGCCTGAATGGGCTTGCCGTCCAAATCCAGTACAGGACCGCGGGCAACCGCTCCCCTGCCGTTCCTGCCGCCTTTGCTGTTTCTGCCGTTTCTGGCGTTTCCATTGCCATGGTTGCCGCCTTGAGTGCCAGACGTACCCACAATGGCCTCGATCATCTCATTGGCCCTGGCACGAACCACCGTAACATTCTCCAGCTCCATGTCCGCCACGCACTCGTTCAGCCATTCGATACGCCGTTCCATAGGCTCTACAAGCGTGAACTGGTGATCCGGCAGGCATGCGGCCGCAACGATACCGGGGAAACCGCCACCGCTGCCAATATCGGCAACCGTTTTGAACTGCTTATTGGCCGTGGATTCCCTCACGAAAGGCACAATGGCAGCCGAATTCAGAATATGGCGTTCCCAAATAATCCCAACGTCTCGTGGCCCGATCAAGCCACGGGGTTCGCCTTCTTCGGCAAGTTTCGCATGAAAGACACGCAGCTTGTCCAACGCATCCCCCAGCACTTCCTCAAGAATCGGCGAATCATCAAGTTCGTCTGTCACATCACTCATGGGCACCATCCTATATCCTGCTCTTCCTCATTGCTGGTATTCCAGCCATTACTCCCCGACCAATGCCGGCAATATCGCACGGCCTACGCAGACCGTAAGCAAGTCCATGCGCACATAGGCGTCACGTATCCAGCGCACGACTCGCATGCAGTCATTCACCAATCGCAATAAAAAAGCGCCACCAAATAGTGACGCCATGTTTCACGTGAAACGAGCCGAACTCAGGCCTCATCCTCGTCTTCGGTTTCCTCGGCGGCGGAAGCCTTGAGATACACCGTAACGTAACGATGTGGCTCCTCGCCGTGGGAACGGGACTTCATGCCTTCCTCACGCACCACGTCATGCACGATCTTACGCTCGAAGGAATTCATCGGCTTCAGGTCGACCGGCTCTCCGGTCTCGTGCACCTCGTCGATGGCGTCCAGCGCGATGTCATGCAGACGCTGACGCTTGCGCTTTAGATAGCCGTCGACGTCCACAATGAGATGGGAACGTTCGCCGGTCTTCTGCTGCACGGCAAGTCGCGTCAGCTGCTGCAATGCGTCGACAACCTCGCCGTTGCGTCCGATGAGATGCTTGATATCCGTATCATCATCGGCGACGATTTGCACGGTAGGACGATTGTTGCGCACGCCCATTTCGATATCACCTTCGTAATCAACGATATCGAGCAGTCCTTCAAGATAATCGGCAGCGATATCAGCTTCCTCATTGAGCTGATCGATGGTCTTTTCCTCATCTTGCGCCATGGTGGTTGTACTCCTTTGAGCGGGGTTTCTATTACTAAAAGTCTTGCTATGTAAAGTCTAATTACTGTTTACCACGTCGACGATAAACGCTGATAAAAGTGGTGTGTCCCGCGTTTCACGTGAAACACGGGACACACTCTTACTCACTTCTTTTTCTTTTTACGGCTCGGCTGATGACGCTGGTAGCCGTTCTTTTCCTTCGCTTCGGCGGCTTCCTTGGCCTTCTGCAGCGCCTCTTCCTCGAGGGATGGCAGACCGGCCTTGGCTCGGCGGGCGTTCTCATGAACATGATCACGCTTTTCCTTCGCTTCGGCGGCCGGAGATCCCGGAGTCGGGAAGACGTGGATCTGCCAGATGGAACGCAACAGATTGCAGATGTTGTTGGTGAGCCAGTACACCAGCACAGCGAACGGCATGGCAATACCGGAGACAATGTACATGATCGGGAACATCCACAACATCATCTTCTGCATCATTTCGGTCTGCTTGTTTGCCGCAGACTGAGCCATGTTACGCTTCATGCTGTTGTACTGCATGAACCACAGGCAGAAGCACATCAATGCAACGAAGATGGCGATAACTACTTTGCCATGCACAGCGGCGGTCGTGAAGTTATCAGCCACGTTCACACCAAACACTGTGGTGGACGTGAACTGCTTGGCTGTGGCGATGTCGAAAGCGCCAAGACCCTGTCCGTCCCTGAATTTGCCGCGTGCGATGTACGGAATGGCTGACAGCGTATAGAACATGCACATGAATACGGGACCCTGCACGAACATAGGGAGCATGGAAGTGCAGCCACCCATCGGGTTCGCATCATTGTCCTGGTAGAGCTTCATCATCTCGCGCTGCATGGCTTCCTTGCTGGCGGGATCGTTCTTGCCCTTGTATTTGTTTTGGATACGCTGCATCTTTGGCTGCAGGACGGCCATCTGGGCCTGCATCTTGCGCATACCCTTCATGGACTTGTAGAACAGCGGAAAAACGCATGCCTGG
The DNA here is from genome assembly GCF_040095915.1 of Bifidobacterium hominis. Lineage (NCBI taxonomy): Bacteria > Bacillati > Actinomycetota > Actinomycetes > Bifidobacteriales > Bifidobacteriaceae > Bifidobacterium > Bifidobacterium hominis. The sequence continues at coordinate 27,808 of NZ_JBBMFR010000003.1, forward strand.
ACCACAAGTACTAGGAATACGATGGACATGACCCACGAGAAACCGATCTCGTTCATGCCCAGCATCACCAGGAACTTATGGAATACGGCCATGATCTGCGTCATGAGCCACTCGACGGGATACAGGAGCTTATACAGCCAGCCCCAGAAACCGCTGTCGAGGAGGAATTGATTTTGATTCATTACAGGCCAGTCTCCTTATCGCCTATAGGTTTTTCTACGTTCAGAGGCGTGAGCCGAGGTTCCTCGTGTGCCTTCGACCACGAACATCTGTAAAACAAGGAATAAAGCTGCGGAACGTCGTCAATTCCCCCACGGTTCCACTGATTGCAGCGAAGAAGGCGCAATAACGCAAGAAGGCCACCCTTAAGGCGGCCAAATCGTTCAATCGCCTGAATCGCATAATTGGAACAACTTGGATAATATCTGCAGCAGGGTGCGGTATTCGCGGAAATATGACGTTGGTACCAGCGAATGGCGCGAATCATCCAATTTCCGTCACAACCGGCGTTCATTACTGACGCACGGCCTTACGATTCACCGCTTCAAAACATGCTACGATCTGCTGTTCCAACGATAGAAAATCAGCATGTGCAGCACTTGGCTTTGCACGCAACACGATATCGCAGGATTCAGGTAAGGCAGATTCGTACTTTCGTGCAAGCACGCGGAAACGACGTTTAACGGCATTACGCGTTACTGCGTTGCCGACAGCCTTGGAAACGGCCAAACCGACACGTCGGCCCCGCTTCGTCGCAGAATCGTCAATAATGGCATCGTCGTGCATCAAATAATGCACGACGATGTCTTCTCGCGATACCCTACGACGGCGTTTGAGCACCGCGACAAAATCGCGATGGCTTTTCAGCCGTTCCACCGCTCTATGCCGTTAAATCAGGCAGCGAGGGACTTGCGGCCCTTGGCGCGGCGACGGTTAATCAGAGCGCGGCCTGCGCGGGTGCGCATGCGCTGACGGAAACCGTGCTTCATGTGGCGACGGCGGTTGTTCGGCTGGAATGTCCTCTTCATAATTAATGCTCCCGGTGTTTTTAGCCATGCCAAGGCACGGCTCCTCATGAGTCAAGCTCTACCAAATTACTCTGACCCCTGAACAGAGTAACTGCCTCCGCTAATTCCTTCACATTTTCATGGGGACTCTCCCCACAAAACAATCCACAAAAAACGTTGGTATATCGCCAAACTCCCCACAAAAGTTATCCACAAACTACATCACTGTTATTCACAATTCAATTATTTCAACACGCTTACCGGTGGATAACTCGGGGAAAAGAGAGTACAAATAAACAGTTGCACTACTGGTAGAAGTCTGTCGAGAAAGGGGAATCCGTGGCCGATACGACAACCGATCCTCTCGATCAGGCTCGCGGAGTATGGTCCGACGCGCTGGCGTTGCTGCACCAGAATCCCGCGCTTTCCGTACGTGACAAAAGCTGGCTGGAAAATGTTTTTCCGGAAGGCATGTGGGGTCCCACCATCGTGTTGTGCGTGCCCAGCGCGGCCGCGCAGCAGACGTTGCAGAACGAATTGAGCCAACCCTTGCTGAAGGCGTTGCGCGAGGCCGCCGAACAGGACATTTTCCCCGCATTCAAGATCGTAGAAAAGAAGGAACCCGCCCAGCCGGCCGTAGAGGAATACCCCCATTTTACCCCCGCGCCTCATGTTGAGGAAACCACGCAGGGCCAGCTTCCCATTCCGGTCGTCATGCCTCCGGAACGCCCCAACACCTTCCAACGAGGCCAGAACAGGCCTTTGCTGGATCCTAAGACCCACCTGAACAAAAACGCCACCTTCGACACCTTCGTTCCTGGCGATTCCAACCGTTTCGCGCGCACCGTCGCATTGGCCGTCGCGGAAGGTTCCGGCCATGATTTCAACCCGCTGTGTATCTATGGCGGCTCCGGCCTGGGCAAAACCCACTTGCTGAATGCCATCGGCAACTACGCGCTGGTCAAGGATCCCTCACTGAAGGTCCGTTACGTGACCAGCGAGGAATTCACCAACGAATTCATCGAAGCATTGGGCGACACCAACCAGAATTCCGGCCAAATCAAGGAATTCAACCGTCGCTACCGTGAAGTCGACGTGCTGCTGATCGACGATATTCAATTCCTCAGCGGCAAGGACGCGACACTTGAACAGTTCTTCCATACGTTCAATACCCTGCACCAGGCGAACAAGCGCATTGTGATCGCATCCGATGTGCCTCCGAAGGATCTGCAGGGCTTCAACGAACGCCTGATCTCCCGCTTCGAATCCGGCCTGACCGTTGACGTCAAGCCGCCGGATCTGGAGACGCGAATCGCCATTCTGCGCATGATCGCCCATGGGTCCAACGTTCAGGACGACGTGCTCAACCTTATTGCGGAACGTTTCACCGAGAACATCCGCGAGCTGGAAGGCGCACTGAACCGCGTGACTGCCATGGCTTCCCTGAGCGGACAGCCGGTGACTCGCGCGCTGGCGGAGCATACTCTGCAGGACTTCTTCGCGACCGATGTGGAAATCAAGCCCACCGACATCATCACCCAGGTGGCGAAATACTTCTACATCACGTTCGATGACATCGTCGGCCGTTCTCGCACGAAGAAAATCGCGCTGGCCCGCCAGATCGCCATGTATTTGGTGCGTGAGCTCACCAGCATGAGTCTGAACGACATCGGCCAGGTGTTTGGAGGCAAGGACCACACCACGGTGATGCACGCCTACACCCGTATCAGCGATGAAATGCAGGAAAAGCAGGAAATCTACAACTATGTGACGGAGTTGACGCTGCAGCTCAAGCAGCGTTCCGGCGAGAAATAGCGTTTTTCCGCGACCTCGCGCGTTTACGTGTGTTTTTGGACGCCTCAAAAACGATTTTGGCCTTTTCCGCCTTTTTAGGCGCATTTCAGGCTCTAAGTATGAATATTAGTAAAACCTTTACCAGTTACTTTACCGACCGGGCTGACACGCCGGGCTGTGGAAGATTTTTATTGAAGTTATCCACATAGTTATACACAAATTAGGGATTTCTCGGTGGAAAAGCCGTTGGAAACGCAAAAATTGGCGGTGGATGAGTTGTGGACTATACACAGGCTTTTGTGGATAACTTTTCCGAATCTCCGACCCTGTGGATAACCCATTGATTTGTCCACACTCCATTCAAAAGTTATCCACAGGGAGTGAGGTGCATTGAGCCCTTGCAAAATGTGGGGTCTGTGCACTTACCCACATTATCCACAGGCCTTATTATGACGAATATAGATTGTTATAAGAAAATCATCATCGTCACCATAAGTGGGGAATTCCCCACGCTTCGTCAAAACTCTGACAGCTCGCTAAAATGACTTATGGACCGAATGAAACGAGGAAATTAGCCATGAAAGTTGAAGTCAATTCCCAAGCGCTGGCCGACGCAGTAGCCTGGACCACCCGCGTGATCGACGCTCGTCCTGCATCCCCCATTTTGGCAGGCGTCCGTTTGGAGGCCATCGACGGCACTCTCCAGCTTTCCGCCTTCAATTACGCCATTTCCGCCCGCCACCACATTGAAGCAGGCATCGATGAAGCCGGATCCGTTTTGGTGCTCGGCAAGCTGCTGGCGGATATTACCAAGTCTCTTCCTGCTGCGAAAACCTATCTTTCCACCGATGGATCGACCATGACCATCACCTCCGGCAAGTCCACTTTCACCATGCAGCTCATGCCAGATGCCGAATATCCGGATCTTCCGGTAATTCCGGCCAAACTGGGCCAAGTGGACGCGCAAACCTTTACCCAGGCCGTCACCCAGGCGTCCGTTGCCGTTTCCCGCGAGGAGAATCGCCCCGTACTCACCGGCATCCGCGTGCAGTTCCAAGGCGACAAGGTGATCATGAGCTCCACCGACCGTTTCCGTCTGTCTCGTTCGAGCTTTACGTGGACGCCGGAAAACCCGGACACAAACGCCACCGCACTCGTTCGCGGCGCACTGCTGCGCGACGTGGCACGCTCTCTGGATGAGCACCAGAACATCGTTGTGGACTTCGACACGGAGAATCCGTCGCTGCTGGGCTTCGAGAACGCCGGACGCGTGTCTACCTCGCAGCTGATCGACGGCGAATTCCCCGCGGTCGACCGCCTGTATGCCGACGAATACCCGATTCATGCGGTCATCAACAAGCAGGATCTCATTAGTGCCATCAAGCGCGTCTCTCTCGTCGCCGAGCGCAACGCACCGATCCGCATGGCCTTCACCAGCCAGGAACTCACGTTGACCGCAGGAACCGCGGACGAAGCCCAAGCCAAGGAAATCCTCGACATCGACATGGATGGAGAAGACATCACCGTGGCCTTCAACCCGACCTACCTGATCGAAGGCCTGAGCGCCATCGCGGAACCGTTCGTGCGCATGAAGATGACCACCGCTGTCAAGCCTGTGGAATTCAACGGCCAGCAGGAGTCGGATTCCGAGGAATCCATGGACTACCGTTACCTGCTTGTGCCCATGCGTTTCAACAGCTGAACATAAACCGCTCCGCACAAAACGTGGGTGCATCGCAAAAACAGGGCTGAACATGGCTATTACTGCCGGTTCAGCCCGTTTGCATGAATATTCATGAACAATCATATTCGTAAATAATTGCGACTGTCCACGTAAGAAATTTGCTTTATTCTCAAGGATTGTGAATGTATATTTCCCGCCTAGCGCTCGACCACTACCGTTCTTGGGAACATTGCGTGCTCGACTTCGAACCGGGAATCAACATTCTGCAAGGAGCCAACGGACTCGGCAAAACCAATATTGTGGAAGCCGTCGAAGTGCTTTCCACGGGATCAAGCCATCGCACGTCATCATCATTGCCGCTAATCGAAAAAGGGTGCGCTTCGGCCACCATCCGAGCCAATGTGGAAGACGACGAAACGCAACACACCTATGAAGCGACCATCGTGGCGCGAGGTGCGAATCGGGCGCGAATCGATGGCGGAAAATCGCAATACATGCGCGATCTCATCGGGCGCACGCCCTCCGTCTCCTTTACCCCCGAAGATCAGCGTTTGGTAGCAGGCGACCCAGCAACCCGACGTAACTTCATCAACCAGGCCGCTTCCCTGCTGCTCCCCCACTACGCGCAGCTGCTGCAACAATTCACGCACGTGGCGAAACAACGCACGGCACTGCTCAAACAACTCGGCGACGGCACGAATACCGATTTGCAATACAGCCAGCAGACGGTCTTAAGCGGGTTGGAAATCTGGACAGGACAATTCATCGATCTCGGCATGAGACTGACACAGGAACGCAACGATGTAATCGCACGCTTAGGGGAGCCTTTCGCGCGAATCTACGCGTCTTTGGCAGGCGACGGCGAGCGGGCGGCGCTCGCATACGAGCCATCCTTCGACGAAGTGATGCTGTTCGACGATCCGGGCGCGGAAATCAGCCGTCATTTCCAGCGCATCTACCCGGGCGAAGTGGCACGCGGGCAGAATCTGATTGGCCCGCATCGCGATGACCTGACCTTGCTGCTCAACGACATGCCCGCCCGTGAATTCGCGTCCAACGGCGAGATGTGGACCATGGCTTTGGCGTTGAAAATGGCGCTATATGAAGCGGTTTCCGCACAATTCGAAAGCAAGCCGATCGTGATTCTCGATGATGTGTTCGCACAGCTTGACGAATCCCGTCGTGGACAGATCCTCGATTTCGCGATGAGGCAGGATCAAGTGCTGATCACCGTCGCTGCGGCAAGCGACATTCCGCAAACGGACGTCGTGCACGCGCATGTAATTGACGTGTCCGCGTTGCGTCGGCAATCGCAAGATGGCGGCGATGCCGATTTGGCGGCGATGATGGCGCAGCTTGCGGCAAGAAGGGAGACTGACCGCTGATGCCTAATCCTCCAATCTGCGAAACATTGCATCTCGACCAACGCAAGTTGCCCGCCGAAGTGTTCGAACGCATCAGCAAACGCGCCGGACGTTACAAGGAACGTGAGGAACGTGCGCGGCAGGCATGGGAGAATTTCGGCAAACCCGGACGCGACCCGCAGACGGTCGGCAATATCTTCAACGTGATCGCAACGCAAGGTTCGTGGACGCCGCATTTGAAAATCGCGCAGATGCAGAATCATTGGGACCAGGTGGTCGGTGACGAAAACGCACGCCACTCCTACCCCGTCGACCTGCGCGACGGCATTCTGACGATCCGATGCGACAGCCCCGCATGGACCACCACCATGACGTACATGATTCCGCTGCTGACCGACACCATTCGCAGGAGACTCGAGGGCCTGACCATCAACGAAGTGCGCGTCACCGGCCCCCAGCAACAGGGATTCAGCCGAGGGCGAATGGCCAGAAGGACCCGATATTAGCGAAATATCACGCGATATTGGTGTGATATCGGTGTGATAGTTGGTTTGCGATCGGCCGTTCGTCGAATATGTCCCCGGAGATGACCTTTGCGAGGGCTGGAAAATACTTTTCCGAACGCGAAAAACAGGGGTAAACGGCTGAATTTCAAGGATAAATGCCTCTGGCGCGCTGTCCCCCTGCATGAGTAGAATATCAAGCAGTGTATGTAAACGCCTAGAAGGGGCCTTTATTTGCGTTCTAGGTGGTATCACCTGCGTGAATGACCCTCATTGGCGGGAAAAATGCAGGAAGGAATCTCTGTGGCAGACCTTGATGCGGATTCGCTGAACGAATCAGCTGAAAACACGCAGGAAGATCAGATCCAAAACGATCAGCTCGAAGATGCGCAGCTCGACGACACCTTGGCTCCGGAGCATTACGACGCGTCTGATCTGAGAGTGCTGGAAGGCCTTGAGGCGGTGCGAATCCGCCCGGGCATGTACATCGGCTCCACCGGCCCCCGTGGCCTGCATCACCTGGTGTATGAAATCGTCGACAACTCCGTCGACGAGGCGCTGGCGGGCTATGCCTCGCATATCGAAGTGACGATTCTGCCGGACGGCGGCGTGCGCGTGGTCGATGACGGACGAGGCATTCCGGTCGACGAAGTGCCGGGCGAAGGTGTTTCCGGTGTGGAAACCGTGATGACCAAGCTGCACGCAGGCGGCAAGTTCGGTGGCGGCGGCTACGCGGTCTCCGGCGGTCTGCACGGTGTGGGTATTTCCGTGGTGAACGCGTTGTCGACCCGCGTCGACATCGAAGTGCGCCGCCAGGGTTTCCACTGGACCCAGACCTACATCAACCAGAAGCCGACCTCGCGTCTGCTCAAAGGCGAACCGATGGGCGAAGACGAATCCACCGGCACTTCCGTGACCTTCTGGGCCGACGGCGCCATCTTCGAAACCACCACCTACGATTTCGAGATTCTGCGTAACCGTTTCCAGCAGATGGCATTCCTGAACAAGGGCCTGAAGCTGTCCCTAACCGATCTGCGCGAGCCGGACCAGGCAGGAGACGAAGTCGCAGGCGACGGTAACGACAATGCCGAGAAGCATCAGACAGTCACCTACCAGTACAACGACGGCATCAAGGATTACGTCGATTACTTGGTGAAGTCCCGCAAGGCAACCCCGGTCGAACCGGATGTCATCGATTTCGAAGCGGAAGATCTGAAAATCGGCATTTCCGCGGAAATCGCCATGCAGTGGACCACCGCATACTCCGAAGCGGTGCACACCTTCGCCAACACCATCTCAACCACCGAAGGCGGCACCCACGAAGAAGGCTTCCGTGCGGCTCTGACTTCGCTCGTCAATCGTTACGCACGTGAAAAGAACATCCTCAAAGACAAGGACGAGAACCTTTCCGGCGACGACGTGCGCGAAGGCCTGACCGCAGTGGTGTCGGTGAAGCTCACCACCCCGCAGTTCGAAGGCCAGACCAAGACCAAGCTCGGCAATTCCGAAGCGAAAACCTTCGTACAGCGCGTGATGACCGACAAGCTCGGCGACTGGTTCGATGCGCATCCCAGCGAAGCCAAGAACATCATCCAGAAGGCCATTGAAGCCTCCCGTGCGCGTCTTGCAGCCAAGAAGGCACGTGAGAATACCCGCCGTAAGTCAATCTTCGAATCCGCGGGCATGCCAGACAAACTGAAGGATTGCCAGTCCAACAATCCTGAAGAGTGCGAACTGTTCATCGTGGAGGGTGACTCCGCAGGCGGCTCCGCAATTCAGGGACGCAACCCGATCACGCAGGCCATTCTGCCGCTGCGAGGCAAAATCCTCAACACTGAGCGTGCAAGCCTTGACCGCATGATGAAGTCCGAAACCATCGAATCGCTGATCACTGCGGTCGGCGGCGGTTACGGCGAGGATTTCGACCTGAACAAAGTCCGCTACCACAAGGTCATCATCATGGCCGATGCCGATGTGGACGGCGCGCATATCGCAACCCTGAATCTGACGCTGTTCTTCCGTTACATGCGCCCGATGATCACCGCCGGTTACGTGTATGTGGCCATGCCGCCGCTGTACCGACTCAAGTGGACCAAGGGTGCGCACGACTTCGTGTATACCGACGCCGAACGAGACCGCGTGCTCGCCGAAGGCAAGGCCGCCGGCCGTCAGCTGCCGAAGGGCGAAGGCATCCAGCGTTACAAGGGTCTGGGTGAAATGAGCTACCAGGAACTGTGGGAAACCACCATGGATCCTGACCACCGCATTCTGAAGCAGGTGCAGATCGAAGACGCGGCCGCAGCCGACGAAACCTTCTCCATGCTCATGGGCGACGAAGTCGAACCTCGCCGCCTATTCATCCAGCGCAACGCACGCAACGTCAGCTGGATCGACGCGTAGGAATTTCAAGGACTTCAGGCAAGGTTTCATAAGGATTTAGAAGGACTTAGAAGTTGGCAGACGAAAACAACAGCAACGAAGACGGCCAGTTCGTGCCTGACGGCTCCATGGAGCCGTTGAGCCCGCAGGAGGCCGACAACACCGATTACGGCCTGATGGTGGGCGAACGTATCCAGAAGAAGGATCTGCAGCAGGAAATGCGCGATTCCTACCTGGCATACGCCATGTCCGTGATCGTGGACCGTGCGCTCCCGGACGTGCGCGACGGCATGAAGCCTGTGCATCGCCGTGTGATCTACGCGATGTACGACGGCGGCTACCGTCCCGACCGCGGTTACTCCAAGTGCGCCCGCGTGGTCGGCGAGGTCATGGGTAAGTACCATCCGCACGGCGATTCCGCGATCTACGACACGTTGGTGCGTATGGCACAGTCGTGGTCGATGCGTTACACGCTGGTCGACGGCCAAGGCAACTTCGGCTCCCCCGGCGACGATCCAGCCGCAGCAATGCGTTACACCGAATGCCGTATGGCTCCGCTCGCCATGGAAATGGTGCGCGACATCGACAAAGACACCGTCGATTTCCTGCCGAACTACGATGGCAAGACACAGGAGCCGACCGTGCTTCCGGCACGATTCCCGAACCTGTTGTGCAATGGTTCGTCTGGCATTGCCGTGGGTATGGCCACCAACATTCCTCCGCACAACATGCGCGAAGTGGCCGAAGGTGTGCATTGGGCGCTTGACCACCCGGACGCAAGCCGCGAAGAGCTGCTCGAAAACCTGATCCGCATCATCAAAGGGCCGGACTTCCCTACTGGCGCAACGATTCTCGGACACAAGGGCATCGAACAGGCCTACCGTACCGGCCGTGGTTTGATCACCATGCGCGCGGTGGTGAACACCGAAGAGATCAAGGGCCGTATGTGCCTCGTGATCACCGAACTGCCGTATCAGGTGAACCCGGACCGACTGGTCGTTTCCATCCGCGAAGCGGTGCGTGACGGCAAGATCCAAGGCATCGCAGACATGCGTGACGAAACCTCCGGCCGTACCGGACAGCGTCTCGTGCTCGTGCTCAAGCGCGATGCCGTGCCGAAGGTTGTGCTCAACAACCTGTACAAGCATTCCCAGCTGCAACAGACCTTCGGCGCCAACATGCTGGCATTGGTCGATGGCGTGCCACGCACGCTGTCTCTGGACGCGTTCATCCGCCATTGGGTGGGCCACCAGCTGGAAGTCATCGCACGCCGTACCGCCTACCTCAAGCGTGAGGCAGAAGAGCGCGACCATATTCTGCAGGGCTATCTGAAGGCCCTCGATATGATCGACGAGGTCATCGCGCTTATTCGTGCGTCCGAATCCGCGGAAGTCGCACGTACGGGCCTTATGGACCTGCTGGACGTGGACGAAGTGCAGGCCGACGCCATTCTGGCCATGCAGCTGCGCCGACTGGCTGCATTGGAACGCCAGAAGATTCTTGACGAACACAACGAGCTGATGCGTCGTATCGCCGACTACAACGACATTCTTGCCAAGCCGGAGCGTCAACGCAAAATCGTGGGCGACGAGCTTGACGAAATCGTGTCCAAGTATGGCGACGAACGTCGGACCAAGATCCTGCCGTACTCCGGTGAAATGAACGTCGAAGATCTGATTGCGGAAGAAAACGTGGTCGTGACCGTCACCCACTCCGGTTTCATCAAGCGCACCAAGGCCGACGAATACCGTGCGCAGCACCGTGGTGGCAAGGGCATCAAGGGAGCCAAGCTGCGTGAGGACGACGTGGTCGACCACTTCTTCCTGACAAGCACTCACAACTGGCTGCTGTTCTTCACCAACAAGGGACGCGTGTACCGTTTGAAGGCTTACGAGCTGCCGGAGGGATCGCGCGATTCCAAGGGACAGCATGTGGCCAACCTGCTGCAGTTCGGCCCTGACGAGACGATCCAGACCGTGCTGTCGATTCCGAACTACGAAGTGGCCAAGTACTTGGTGCTCGCCACTCGTTCCGGCAAGGTCAAGAAGACCGCGCTCGCCGAATACGATTCTCCGCGTCAGGGCGGCCTGATCGCAGTGCGTCTCATGGCCGACGAAAACGGCGAGAACGCCGACGAGCTGATCGGTGCCGCACTGTGCAATGCTGAGGATGACATCATTCTCGTGTCGAAGCTGGGCATGAGCCTGAAGTTCCAGGCCAACGACGAGCAACTACGCCCGATGGGACGCCAGACTGCCGGCGTGCAGGGTATGAAGTTCCGCGAAGGCGACGAACTGCTGGCCATGGACGTGGTCTGGGGCGATTCCGACAAGGATCTGTTCGTGGTCACCAACGAAGGCTTCGCCAAGCGTACCGCCATCAGCGAATACCGCCTGCAGGGCCGTAATGGCTTTGGTGTCAAGGCCGTGCAGCTCGCCGAAGGCCGTGGTTCCCTCGTGGGCGCGGTGATCGTTGAGGAAGATGACCAGATCATGGCCATCATGAAGTCCGGCAAGGTCATCCGTTCCAACGTCGACGAGGTCAAGCGCACTGGACGTACCACCCAGGGCGTGACGTTCGCCAAGCCTGACAAGAACGACGAGATCATCTCCATCGCGCGTAACGAGGAAAAGGACGATGATGAATCCGCGGAAAACGCTAAAAATGCAACCGTGGACGCAACTGTGAACGAGGGTACTGCACAATCGTCTGAATCTGCAGTTGAAGCCCCTGCTGAAACCAACGCCGAATCCGGCGATGGCGAGAATGTAGAGGCCTGATCGAAGCACGGACAATCGTCTGTGAAAACTGGTAGCCTCAGCTAAGAACTGGGCACAATCTTGCAAGGAGCAACGATGAGCGAGAACAACGAAGGACAGCAAATGCCGGAGGATGGGCATGCACCGCGCGTGGCACGTTCCGCTTCCAGCCAGCCGCTGATTGGTGAGGATCAGGTTCAGGCACATGAGGGTGTCTCCTCCCCCGCTTCCGGCGGCGTGAAGGTTCGTGAGAAGCGTCGTGGCGGTACTCCGCGCGCACGCCGTATGAGCCTGTCTCTGACGCGTATCGACGCATGGTCGGCCGCTAAGGTGGCGTTCATGCTTTCCATCGCGGGAGGAATTATTCAGATCGTTGCGGCAGCTATTCTGTGGGGCATGCTGAACGTGGTTGGCGTGTTCGACCAGGTTACGCAGATCGTGTCCTCCACGGGCTTGGATGCCGGCGGATTTGATTTGACGAACGTGTTCTCGCTGAGCACCGTTCTGAGTGCCGTCACCATCTTCTCCATTGTGGAAGTGGTGCTGATCACCGTGCTCGTGGTGATTCTCACGCTGCTGTACAACGTGGTGAGCACCCTCGTCGGCGGCATCCACGTCACGCTTGGCGACGATTAATAGCTCTGCGGGCTGTTAACAGCAGCGAGCGGCGATAGTGAGTTCAAGCGCAACAAGGCGGTCTGTATCGTGATTCCAATCACGGCACAGACCGCCTTCGTATTTGCCAAAACAGTCTCTCTTGCGTCTCTCCCCTGCCCATATCTGCCCTATCTATGGCAGATTTCGTCCTCTGACCGGTGACATCTCGCTTATATATGGCAGATCAACTTGCGAAAAAGCCAGTTCGGGGGTATGTTTTGGGTCGTTTTGCCTACCAAGGCTGCCATATATAGGCGAAATATCACCGTACGAACTCTCAAATCTGCCATATATAAGCGAGATAGCGGAGCTGTATGAGAGGAAGTTGCGGTGATAGCTAAAACTATCATGTTTTTTGAGTGGTTGTTTCAGATATGATTGAAACTAGATTGGGTGCGCTGAAATACGTGTTGAAATACTAAAAGAGGGTCTGCCTGGAATAAACCAGACAGACCCTCAATTTCTTCCCGATAATCAGCCGTATTGGCTAAATCGACTAGATCACAGCACGCCCTGGGCGACCATCGCGTTGGCGACCTTGACGAAGCCGGCCGCGTTGGCGCCGAGCATCAGATCACCCTCGTGGCCGTATTCCTTGGCGGCTTCCAGGGAGTTGGCAACAATGTTCTCCATGATGGACTTGAGCTTGCCGTCAACCTCTTCGAAGGTCCAGGAAAGGCGGTAGGAGTTCTGGCTCATCTCAAGGCCGGAAACTGCCACGCCGCCCGCGTTCGCGGCCTTAGCGGGGCCGTAGAGCACGTTGTTGGACTGGTAGACGGCGATTGCCTCCGGAGTGGACGGCATGTTGGCGCCTTCGCACACCACGGTGCAGCCGTTGGCGATAAGGGCCTTGGCGGACTCCTCGTCGATCTCGTTCTGGGTGGCGCACGGCAGGGCGATGTCGCACGGAACGGTCCACACGCCCTTGCAGCCCTCGTGGTACTCGGAGCCCGGCACACGCTCTGCATATTCCTTGATGCGGCCGCGATGGCCCAGCTTGATGTCCTTGACCACGTCAAGCTGAATGCCGTTCGGATCGTAGATGTAGCCGTTGGAATCGGAGGCGGTCACAACCTTCGCGCCGAGGGCCTGAGCCTTCTCGGTGGCGAAGATGGCCACGTTGCCGGAGCCGGAAATGACCACGGTCTTGCCTTCGAAGGAGTCACTGCGCAGCACGCGCATTGCCTCGGCGGTGTAGTAGCACAGGCCGTAACCGGTGGCCTCAGTGCGAGCCAGAGAACCGCCAAATTCGAGGCCCTTGCCGGTGAGCACGCCGGAATACTCGTCACGAATGCGCTTGTACTGGCCGAACAGGTAGCCGATCTCGCGGCCGCCCACGTTGATGTCGCCGGCCGGAACGTCGGTGAACTGGCCGATATGACGGCACAGTTCCGTCATGAAGGCCTGACAGAAACGCATGACTTCGGCGTCGGACTTGCCCTTCGGGTCGAAGTCGGAGCCGCCCTTGCCGCCGCCCATCGGCAGGCTGGTCAGGGAGTTCTTCAGAATCTGCTCGAAGCCGAGGAACTTGATGACGCCCTCGTTCACGCTCGGGTGGAAGCGCAGGCCGCCCTTGTACGGGCCGATTGCGGAGTTGAACTGGATGCGGTAACCGCGGTTGACCTGCACCTTACCCTCATCGTCGGTCCATGCGACGCGGAACTTCACCACACGTTCCGGCTCGACGATGCGTTCGAGCACGCCCGCCTTCTCATATTCCGGATGCTTCGCGACCACCGGTTCGAGGCTTTCGAAAACCTCGCGAACGGCCTGCAGGAATTCCGGCTGGTCGCCGTCGCGCTTTTCCACCTGCGCGTACACGCGCTTGACGTACTCATCAGTGAGCATATTCTTCCCCTTCGGGATAGTTAGGTTATCAATAGACGGCCTCATTCTATGTGCACGAATATGGGCAGCACAAGACCTTGTTCAGGATTTGGAGACGCTTTTGGCGAGCGTTGGTTCCGGACTTGCCTCTTTTTACGGATTGCCATGCCTTGTGTTGACTATAGGATGGAAATGCGGAAAACGTGGGAGAGAGTACGTCCGTAACAGCATCTCGTAATCTCACATACTGGGAGAATCATCATGATTGAAGGATTCAAGAAATTCATTGCACGCGGCAACATGATCGACATGGCGGTCGGTGTCGTCATGGGCGGTGCCGTCACCACGGTGGTTAATTCGATCGTCAACAACGTGATTAATCCGTTCATCGCCATGATTTTCGGCAAACCGAATATGGGTGGTCTGCTGGCAATTACATTCAATAATGCGACGGTTTCGTTTGGCGCGGTACTTGGCGCGATATTGAATTTCCTGATTATCGCGGCGGCCGTGTATTTCTGCATTCTCGTGCCGATCAACAAATTCCGTGATGTGACCGAGGCGTTGCTCGCCAAAACCAAGCTTTCGGAAGAACGGAGCAAAGCCGAGGAGGAAGCCGCCAAAGAGCCGGAAATCTCCACCGAAGAGCAAACGATCCTGCTGTTGCAGCAAATCCGCGACGAACTTGCCAAGCAGAATGCACAGGATGCACAGAACGTGCCGAACGATTCTGGCACGGTTGCCGGCGCGGACGTAGTGCGGTAGTCATCGTCAGCAATCGTAAGTATCGTCAGCAATCGTAATAATCAATAATCCGAGGCCGTTTCAAGCGGTGACGCAAGTCCCGTCTGAGACGGCTTTTTGCAATGGTCTTTCAGCGGGGTAATTCTTCCATGCGCTGGAATAATACGGACTCTGGAAGGTGCCTCAACGGGTCATTTGTTCCAGTGACTGGGGGAATCTGGACTGTGGGATGTCTGGTTGCGTCTAGTTTTCTCCAGTGACTGGAGGAATTGGGATGCGGGTTTGGATTTTGGATTTTGGATTTGGGTATGAAAAAAGGGTTTCCGGAAATCACCGGAAACCCTGCCTGTGGAGCTAAGGGGATTCGAACCCCTGACCCTCTCCATGCCATGGAGATGCGCTACCAGCTGCGCCATAGCCCCGTGGAGCTAGCCGGGTTCGAACCGGCGACCCTCTGCTTGCAAAGCAGATGCGCTACCAGCTGCGCTATAGCCCCATAGTTGAAAAAAAGCGGCCGCGCCGCTCTTAATCACTGTGGGCCCGGGAGGACTTGAACCTCCGACCTCATCCTTATCAGGGATGCGCTCTAACCACCTGAGCTACGGGCCCGTTTCTGCTGCACTGTTAAGCACAACGAATTGAAATAATACGTGATAATCAGCGAAAGTCAAAATCCGGTGCGTCTTCGGCGTGTCGTGACATAATGCAGACATGCCGAACAATCATCGTAGCCAGCGTAACAACAGTGGGAGAGCCAGTAGGGGAGCGCGCAATCGTAATCGCACGCTATCCGAAGAAACCACGCAAATCGCTGGAATGACGGTGATCATCATGCGCAAGTTCATCAAAAACATGTATTTGCGCATCAAACCGCCGAACGCGCAAATCGTCATCTCCGCACCTTCTTGCATGTCACAAGCGGCAATCGCACGATTCGTGACGGAACGCAAACCGTGGATCGAACGTGCGCGACGCACCATGCTGCAAGCCAAGGATGAACAGATCCGTCAAAGCGATTTCAATGGTTTGGACGGTGTGAATGGTTCGAATGGTCCGGAAAATCTGAATGGCCTGGAAAATTCGGGCGACGTGGGCGATCGAAACAATCCAGGCGATCCCAATAGCTTGAATAATCCGCGCGCTTTCGTGTGGAGCGACGCGGCGAAGGAACGGGCCGTACAGGCCATCAATGCGCAACTGCCGGCTCTGCTTGCGAAATGGTCGCCGATTATCGGTCGCGAGCCAACGCATGTCACACTGCGCATCATGACGTCGAGGTGGGGATCGTGCACGCCGAAAACCGGCCGCATCCGACTCAACCTGCAACTCGGTCTTATGGACCCCAGATTCCTGGAATACGTGCTTGTGCATGAAATGACGCACCTGTGGGAAAACGGGCACGGAGAGGGCTTTCAGCGGCGTATGAGCGCATATTTGCCGCAATGGAGGCAATTGCGGCGGGAGCTGAACCGTCATGTTGTGTTGTGACGCTTGCGATGCTGTTGCGTTTGCCGTCACGCTGCCATGCTGCGATGAGCTTGCGTAGGGCGATGTTGTTGCGTTGCCTGTGATGTTGAAATACTTGCGATATCGCGCCGTTGCCGTCACATTGCGCAGATTGCCATGACTTGCCACGGCTTGCGAATGTTTGATAACGACGTATAGGTGATTCGTATAGCTTTTTGTGTCCATAAGATGTTCAAAATGCTGAACATCCGCGATTTGCAAGCCTACAATCATGTCAGCTGAAACGTTTGCATGCGAACAGTCATGCAGAAAGATCGAACAAGTGAGGAAGGGACCGGCCATGGCTGTATTGAGAAAAGTCGGCATTATCGGAATCGGACACGTGGGTGCGCATGTTGCAAATGCCGTGCTTTCCGCAGGACTGGCCGAAGAACTGAAACTGTGCGACATCAACGATCAAAAGGTAGTCAGCGAATGTCAGGATTTAAGCGATGCGTTGAGTTTCTACCCGCATAATTGCGTGATCGGCAACTACGGCACGCAATACGAGCAGCTAGCCGACTGCGACGTGGTAATCAACGCTGCCGGCGACGTGAAAACCAGTGCCAAAAATCGTGACGGCGAACTGTTCGTCACCACCGACATTGCACGCACCTGGATCTCCCGACTGTTCAACGCAGGCTTCCACGGTGTGATCATCACCATCTCAAATCCGTGCGATGTGGTCGCAACCGCAATCTGGCACATCACCGGCTATGATCCGCGCAAAATCATCGGCACCGGAACCGCGTTGGATTCCGCACGACTGCGCAACGCCATTGCGAAACGCGTCAACGTGGACCAGAAATCAATCTGCGCATACATGCTGGGGGAGCATGGCAATTCGCAGTTCGCCTACTGGTCGAACGTGAACATCGCAGGCAAGCCGCTCACTCAACTCGCGCAAGACAATCCGCAACGATTCACTCTTGACGAGGAGGAAACTGAGCAGGACGCCTGCCGAGGCGGATACCGCGTGTATGCCGGCAAAGAGTGCACGGAATACGCCATTGCAGCCACCGCGGCACGCCTTACGCAAGCCGTGCTCTGCGACGAACACTATGCGACCGCCTGCTCCACGCTGCTTACCGGCGAACAAGGCGAAAGCGGCAATTATGCCAGCCTGCCGTGCATCATCGGCGCGAACGGCGTCGAAGAAGTACTCAATCCCACACTCACCGAAAGCGAACAGGCCAAATTCCACGCGTCCTGCGAGCATATCCGCGCCAATATCGCGCAACTTGCATGGTGGGACGACGAATGTCATTCCACACTGCGTAGCTGAATCTGTGATTAAATCTGCGGCTGAATCTGTAGTAAATCGACAGATTTAATAACGTGACAAACGTAATAGACAGACTTGCGATTACTGATGTTGATATTGAACATATGAAAAATCAGCATTCACATAATCGCAAGCCTGTTTTTATTTCGATTTATCTCAATTTATTTCGATTAATTTCAGATTATTTTGCAGTCTTTGCGGATTTCGCAGTATCGTCATCAACCGTATGCTTGCGAATTTCCAGCATTTCGATACGACGGCCGTCCACTTGCGTGACAGTCATGTCGTAACCGTCGTCGGAAGACAGCACATCGCCGACTTCGCCCATCTTGCCAGTGTGCGCCAGAAAATAGCCGGCAACCGTCTCGTACGGGCCGTCCTCAAGCTCGATACCGGTCAAATCAGCGAAATCCTCAATCGTCATACCACCTTCGATAGTGGCGACGCCATTGACGAACGCAGTACGTTCCGTGCGTTCGCCGCCTTTCTCCTCCGGCAGATCGTATTCGTCGCGAATATCGCCGACCAGCTCCTCCGTCATATCCTCCAACGTGACGATGCCGTCGGTACCGCCATATTCGTCGATGACCACCGCCAGATGAATGCCGCGCTTTCGTAGCAATTCAAGGCTTGGCAGCAGCTTCGACGTGCCCGGCAGCGAAATGCCCTCGCGCGTCACGTCGGCAACCGTCCGTGCTTTGGGGTCGCGGATGTCAAGCAGATCGCGCACGTGCACAAAGCCGAGCACATCGTCGAAATCCTTGCCGGTCACCGGATAACGAGAGTATGGCATTCCGCGTACGTACGCGGCCGCCTCCTCGATTGGCATGGCACCATCCAGAAACACCACGTCGGCGCGCGGGCGCATCACTTCCGCCACAATCGTTTCGGACGCGTCGAACACGTCGTCGAGGATCGTGCGTTCGTCTTTGCTCAAGTTCGTATTGGTGTTGACGAGTACGCGCAGCTCCTCGTCGGACACTTCGCTGTCGGTCTCGTTCGGATCAAAACCAAGCATGCGCACAATAATGTTCGTATTCTTGCCGATCAGCCAAATAATCGGCTTGCACACCTTCGCAAACACGTGAATCGCGGGCACCACGGCACGCGCGATCTGCTCGTTGCGCTGCATGGCGATACGCTTCGGCACCAACTCCGAAATCACAATCGAACAGTATGAAATGATCAACGTCAGCACAATGGTTGTTAGGGGAGCGGCCACGCTCGTCGGCACGCCCCAACTTTCGACGATCGGCACAATGTATGGCGAAATCGACGATTCGCCGAACGATGCGGAAAGAAAACCGCTCAACGTCACGCCGATCTGCACGGTCGACAGAAACGTGTTCGGATCGCGTGCGATTTGTGCGACGCGCTTGCCGCGGGCATCCTCCTGTTCCATTTGGTCGATCTGCGATCCGCGCAGACTGACCAACGCCAGTTCGGTGCCGGCGAACACGGAACCGAGCAGCAGGAAGATGAAGATCAGGAGGATATTCAAACCGAGTGACATGGTTCCAATCTAAAGCAACGGCATGTCAAAACAGCGCGACGCAACGGACTTGGAAGCTGTCTTTTCCGGAAAAACGTCAGAAGCTCAATACTCCGACTTTTCCGGTGTCGAGCTGGTAGCGTGCTCCGGTGATCATCAGCCGGTCCTTGTCGGTATTCGGTTGCTCCTAGTCCAGTGGGGCAACATGACGTCGATATGATGTTGATATGGAGATTATGTATGTGTAAACTTTTAATTTCCCCTAGAAAATGTAGCTTAAGCTGGTGATTATCCCCTAGAAAATGGTATTTTTGTTTAAAACGACTATTCCTGTCAATTCGCCATTCCGACAGCAAATGGTGTATTGGGAAAGTTGATCGAGCGAGGTGCATCTATGAAACGTTGGATGATGAAACGGCTTATCGCATGGAAGAACGATGCGCATCGCAAGCCTTTGATTCTGGACGGTGCCCGACAGACCGGTAAGAGCTGGTTGGTTAAAGAGCTCGGACGCACTCAGTTTGAATCGATGGCGTATGTCTCACTGGAGAACAATGAGGCTATGGATCAACTTTTTTCCGGTTCTCTGCGTCCTGAACGGTTGATTGCAGGTATCGCTTTGGCTTCGCGAACGCGCATTGAACCCGGGAAGACTTTGATTGTGCTTGATGAGGTGCAGGCGATTCCCAGAGCCGTCGAGGCGTTGAAATATTTCGCAGAGGAAGCTTGCGAATACGCGCTGATCGCAACCGGATCATCGTTGGGCATCACCGTGCATCCAGGCACTTCCTATCCCGTGGGGAAGGTGGATCGCTACCGTCTATATCCGATGAATTTTCTGGAATTTCTGGACGCCGTTGGCTGCCATAATCTTACGGAAATCATCGAAAACGCGGATCTGGACATGATGTCGGTATTCCACGAGCAGCTCATGGAATGGCTGAAATACTACATGGTGGTAGGTGGCATGCCGGAAGCCGTCGAGATTTTCGCCGATACATATCCTGGTGCTGATTTCAATCGGATAATGCAGGTGCAGGAAGACATCCTGCAGGGCTATCGCGGTGATTTTTCGAAGTATGCCGATGCGATGCCGAGGGGATTTTCCTTGCGCCTTGCACAGGTTTGGGATTCAATTCCCTCCCAGCTTGCGCGTGAGAATAAGAAGTTTCTTTATGGTGCGGTGCGTTCCGGTGGACGTGGCAAAGATTTTGAATTAGCGATTCAGCGGTTGCTTGATTCATCGATCGCATTGAAGGTCGCGCGGGTCACCGCTCCGGAATATCCGCTCAAATCATTCGATGATGTCGATGCGTTCAAGCTTTATACGTCCGATGTCGGTTTGTTGCGTACCATGAATGGCGCGAGTCCGGAGAGTATTTTGGATGGCGATTCGGTATTTGGTTCAGCGAAAGGCGCTTTTGCCGAGCAATTGGTATGTCAGGAACTTGTTTCGTATGGATTTGAGCCCCGCTATTGGACGAATGCCAATTCGACGAACGAACTTGATTTTCTTGCGCAGAACGATCGGTATGTTATACCGATTGAAGTGAAGGCCGGCATCAATCTTCACGCGAAAAGTCTGAAGGCCGCCATCAAACGATTCGGCTTTGAGCATGCTGTGCGGTTCTCGCCGTTGCCTCCACGCAAGGATGGTGACATACAGGATCTACCGTTGTATGCGGTGGCTGTGCTTGCACGTACAACGGCAGATCGACGTCTGTCATGAATCGTATAGAAAATCAGAAGCTCAATACTTCGACTTTTCCGGTGTCGAGCTGGTAGCGTGCTCCGGTGATCATCAGCCGATCCTCCGCCAGCGCGCGCTGAATCACCTCGGACTGCTCCACCAGTTGCTCGATGGTGCGTGCGATGTGCACGCGCTCGAAATCCTCCGTCGATTCCAGCTCCGACTCGTGCGCCTGCCAAATCGAAAAACCGACGGTGCGCAGCATCAGCGATTTCGCGTTCAGAATACGTTCGTCAAGGTCGGCAACGCTGTCAGCGGCCATCAGCGAATCCTCCGCGTCGGCGGTCAACTCGTGCAACAACGCCTCGTATTCCTTGCATGCCTGCTTGATCGCGCCGCAATTCTGATGGCCGAGCACCACCAAAAGGCGCACGCCGAGCACATCCACCGCGTATTCCAAAGAGGCGATCACGGCATCGTCTATGACCTGCCCTGCCGTGCGCGCGGTGAACAGATCGCCGATGCCTGCGTCGAAAATAATATCGGGGCTGACACGTGCATCAGAGCAGCTCAATACCGCCGCATCCGGCTCATGCGTGTCGATAACCGCCTTGCGTGCTTCCGCACTGCGGTTCGGATGTTCCAGCTTGCCTTCCGTGAATCTACGGTTGCCCGCCAACATGCGGCTCCACACGCCGTTCGCCGTGCCCTCCACGTCGTTCTGGTTCACAAATGTTTCGTCCGTCATTGATTCCACCTCTTTGTCATTTCATCACAGGCTATGGTTCATCATAAACGGTGTTTCTGAAGTTGTTTCGATTGAATCGCCATCTAAGGCAGGGGCTGAGGACGTTTTCTTGGGGATAATCACGCAGCTATTCCTTGGCTCTGACGGTATCGTGCCGGACTCATCCAACCGAGCGACTGCCCCGGATTCTAAATAGACGTGCAACGCCTTGTCTAGGTTTGGAAGTGTTCAGTTTCTAATTTAAGAAGGCGTTGCGCTTACAAGTTGAATCCGGGAACGCGAGCGGGGAGGCCCGCGCCGTTTATTGGCACGGAACCTCCCCGCTCGCTTTTGTCAGGCGGTCAGCCGAAAATCAGCCGGTGTTCTGCAGGCCTGCTGCGACACCCGACACGGTGCACAGGATCAGGTAGGTGTAGTTCTCCTTCTGTCCGTGCGTGAGCTCTTCCTTGTCCACGCGCTTGCGTAGCGAGCCGAGGGCGAGCACCTGGGTGGCGGACAGCGCATCCACGTACGGCGAGCGGATGCGGATGGCCTGGCCGAGCACGTGGCGGTGCTGCAGAGGCCACTTGTCGCCTACGATCTCGAGCACCCACTTGCGGGTGAGCTCCATCTCGTCGAGGACCTTCTTGTTGAGGTCCTCACGGTCTCCGAGGGCAAGGTACATCTTGGCGATGCGCTCGTCAGTCTTGGCCAGCGACATTTCGATGTTGTCGATGAACGTGGAGAACAGAGGCCATTCCTCATACGCTTGACGCAAGGTGTTCAAATCGCCGAACTGTTCGCACGCGGTGCCCAGGCCGTACCATGCGGCCAGATTGATGCGTGCCTGCGCCCAGGAGAAGATCCACGGAATGGTACGCAGATCGTCGAGGGACTTGGCTCCAAGGCCACGTTTGGCCGGACGGGAGCCGATCGGCAGCAGGCCGATTTCGGTCAGCGGCGTGACGGTGGAGAACCACGGTGCGAAGCCGTCGGTGTTCAGCAGGTCGAGGAAGCGGTTATGCGCGGCCTCGTCGAGCTTGTTGGCCATGTCGGCGTACTTGGCGGTCATGTCCGTATTGCGCTTCTCCACGCTTGGAGCGGACTGCAGCAGCGTTGCAGCCGCAACGGACTCGACGTGGCGGATGGCCAGTGCCGGGTTGCCGTAGCGTGCGAAGATGACCTCGCCCTGCTCAGTGAGCTTGAAGCGGCACTTTACGGAGCCGACCGGCTGTGCGAGTACGGCACGGTTAGCTGGGCCGCCGCCGCGGCCGACGGCACCACCGCGGCCATGGAACAGGGTCAGATCGATGTCATGCGATTCCGCCCACTTGGCGATGCGTTCCTGTGCGGAATGTAGGGCCAGGGTTGCGGAGGTCGGGCCAGCGTCCTTCGAGGAGTCGGAGTAGCCGAGCATGACTTCCATCTTGCCGCAGGTGGCCTTCAGACGAGCCTGGACCTCCGGAATCTTGATCATTTCCTCGAGTACGTCTACCGAGTTCTGCAGATCCTCAAGCTGTTCGAACAGCGGGATCACGTCGATGGTTGGAACATCCTTGGGATGGGAGAACGCCAGACGGTTCAGCTCGTACACGTCCCTGATGTTTTGGGCGCTCTTGGTGAAGGAGATGATGTAACGACGGGCGGCCTTGATGCCGTTGCGCTTCTGGATGGAACCAAGGGCGCGGAAGGTGTCGAGCACCTCGTGGGTCATCGGCTGCAGTTCGCCACGCTCACCGTGCAGACCATGTTCGCGGATATCCTCCAGCGCTCGGGAATGCACGACGGAGTGCTGGCGGAACTCCATCTCGACCATATGGAAGCCAAAGGTCTCTGCCTGCCAGATGAGGTCCTGCAGCGGGCCGTAGGCGGAACGTTTGGCGTTGGCTTCGGCGAGGGAGCGCTGCACGACCTTCAGGTCGGCGATGTAATCCTCGCAGGAGTGGTACATGAGATCAGCATCGCGGTCGATGGTGGCCTTCAGACGATCGGCCATGACCAGCATGACGGCACGGTGCAGCTCCTTGGTGGAGATCAGTGCGGCCTTGTCGGTCAGGCGCTCGCTCATTTCCTTCTGATGGTTCCACAGGCTCTTGAGCTCGGCACTCGGCGGAGTGGTCTCAGCTTCCATCGTCAGGTTCTTGCCAACGCGGCGGGTCTCGATTTGCAACGCGCCCAGCACGTGGTCGCTGAACTTGCGGGCCACCTGACGGCTCACCTTGGCGGTGACATTCGGGTTGCCGTCACGGTCGGAGCCGATCCAGCTTCCCGGGTGGAAGAACGCCGGGCATACCGGCGGCACGAGGCCAGCCTTATCTCCGAGGATCCAATCGTCGAAACGACGGTACACCTGTGGAATGGTATAGAACAACGTATTGTCGAAAATATCGAGAATGGTTTCAGATTCCTCAACCGGAGTCGGCTTCTTCAGTGCGATCGGAGAGGTGCGGAACAGCGCGTCAATCTCGTTGAAGAGTCGACGGGAGTTTTCCTTCTTGTCTGAACCGCCAAGCAGCTTGTGCGTTGCGAGCAGCTGGGAGATGCGACGGATTTTGCCTTCCACGGCTTTGCGGCGGGCTTCAGTCGGATGCGCGGTGAACACCGGATGGAACTCGAGCTGGTCGAGCAGTTCCTTGGCTTTGGCCGGACCCATTTCGTTAATGAGCTGGTGGTAGGCGCAGGTCATTTCGTTCACTGGGTCGACGGCTTGGGTGTCATCTACGGCGGCCTCACGGCTGTGCAGCACGGAGACACGGTAGTTCTCCTCGCATAGGTTGGCCAGATGGAAGTAGGTGGTGAAGGCGCGGGCCAGCAGTTGTGCCTCATGCACATCCGTTTTATCGATGATGTCGACGACCTTCTGCAGGTCATCCTGATTCGGATTCGTATCCGTCAGAATACCGGAGAAGCGTTCGGCGCTAGCGTTCAGTGCGTGTTCGCGCACTTCATCGAACTTGGCCAGCAGCTTTTCGTCGAATTCGCCGAGCACCTCGCGAAGAATCTGCAAACACAGATCCATTTCCTCTTTGAGGGAAGCGGGAAGATCGCGCTCCTCGGGGCCTTTGGTGCCGGTGCCGGACGAGACGATAGCTGCGTCGGCAGGCGTGATCTGTTCGTTTTCTATTGTCATCAGACCTCCTTCTCCAAACCATCGGGTTGCCCGGTCTGTCGGTCCTTCGCGGCACCTCCGCGATTGTTTTGGCCGTCTGTTGCGAGCCCACAGCCCTAAGTTCGGTCGGTAATGCACGCCCATTGTATGCTCGGCAAATCGACAGTTTGGTTACGGAAACACCGGAAATGTCCGCATCGTGGTCCGACGGTGTCCACAAAGTGAAATCGATGGAAATTTCGAAAATCCTCCGACCAGCCCACACGTTAGACCTGAACTTGTGAGCGCACAATACGAACATGAACATGAGACGAATTTCGATAGCGCGGAAAAAAGCGCTTCGGCCGTCAGCAAATTCCATACACACTCCATTCCGCTCGATATGGAAGATATCGAACGGGATTGGGACAAGCCGGTCGCTGAAGCGGGAATCGCAGCAAAAGCCAGCGTGATCGTACGCGTCGGCATGCTCGATCTCGGCGCGGGCACCGGAAGCTTCCGCGTACGCGAAATGATGCACCGCATCGCCTATCCGCTGGGCGTGCACGTGCGCGCCGACGTGAACCTCACCGACATCGAAGCCTCCTGCACCGACGGCAAAGACCGTATCACCGAAGTCGTCGACCTGCCAACCACCGGCGTCAACACGGAACGCATTTGGCTGCTCGAACACTTCGCTGACTGGTTCAACGTGAACCTCGGCAAAGGATCGATGTACCACAGCCAATCCGACGTGTCCGAAGGGCTTATGCAGCATCTCGACAAGCGTGATGCGTCGCAGGTGTCGGCTGACCTGTCGAAGCGTCTTCGCGAACGTCAGAAAGCCGAACAGAATCAGGAGGGATCTGACGATCCCGTGCTCGACGCGCTTGAAATGGTGACGGAACGCGCCGAAGTGACCGATACCACCGCGCAGCCGTTGCACTTGCGTGATATCGAAGCGGCAAGCGAGCAGCATAATCGCGGTGAACGTGAAGCCGAACGTGAAACCAAGCGTGAAACTGCCGGTACGGCCAACGTTACGTCAAGCGAATCGACCACGAAAAAAGCGCGCAAAAATCGCAATCACAAGCCGCCAAAAGGTCAATACGCCGAACATTTCGACCACGTCGGAAAAGAAGCGGACCAATCGCAAGGCATCACCGTTCGCCAAGCCCACGAACGACTCGACATGATCGAACGACGCAAACCCCTGTATTCGCCGGTGTTCGCGGGATTCGCCTCGGCCTGCGCCTGCGCATCCTTCGTGTTCCTGCTTGGTGGCGGTCCCTTCGACATGATCGGCGCGTTCATTGGCGCGGGACTTGGTCACTGGCTGCGCCGCCGCCTGTTCGCCCACCATCTCAACCAGTTCTTCGTGACGTTCGTATGCGTGGCCGTCGCGGCACTCGCCTGCACGGGCACCCTGCGATTGATTGGTATTTTCGAGCCCGTCGCATTGCAGCATGATACGGCTTACATCGGTGCCATGCTGTTTGTGATTCCTGGATTCCCGCTGATTACGGGTGGACTTGATATGGCGAAAATTGATTTTCCGTCAGGTATTCAGCGCGTTGCGTACGTGTTGTGCATTATTTTGATGGCGACGCTCGCAGGCTGGATGGTCGCTTCGATCGTGCATTTGAATCCGGAAGGATTCGAGCCGTTGGGACTCAATCCGGTTGTCAATTGCCTGTTGCGTTTCGTGTTCGCATTCATCGGCGTCTGGGGCTTCTCCACCATGTTCAACTCGCCGCAGCGCATGTGCCTTGTCGCCGCCACCATTGGCGCCATTACTGACACCTTGCGTTTGGAAATCGTTGACATGGGCGTTCCCGCCGAAGCCGGCGCATTCATCGGCGCACTGCTCGCAGGCCTGCTTGCCTCCGCATGGCGTTCTGCGGTTCATCGCAGCTGGCTCGCCCCGCATCTCGGCTACCCGCGCATCTGCCTGACCGTGCCGTCCATCGTGATCATGGTTCCCGGTTTGTACATGTATCAAGCCATGTTCCACCTCGGCCAATTCGACACCTTGAACGCCCTCGACTGGGCTTTCCGCGCGTTCATGGTGATTATCTGTCTGCCGATCGGCCTAGCCATGGCTCGCGTTATCACTGATAAGTCTTGGAGATACGATATTTGATCCGTTTCGGCATTTGGGCGCGTAAATGAGATAAATGCGATTGTCGCAATGTTCGACCGGTACATTGGGACAATCGCATATTTTTTTCAGAAGAGATTCGAAAGAAATTCGTTTCGACAGAGATTTGAAGAAAGAGATTCGAAAGAAATTCGGCTAGCAATCTAAGAAGAGAGAATTCATGGTTACCAAAGATTTTTGGGTGCTGCTGGCGATGGTCATCTATTTTGTGGCCATGCTCACCATCGGCTTCATCTACTCCAAGCGGTCCAATTCCTCCACTCGTCAGTATTTCGCGGGTGGTCGAGGCGTTGGTCCATGGCTGACGGCATTGAGCGCCGAAGCCTCCGATATGAGCGGCTGGCTGCTCATGGGACTGCCGGGCGTCGCCTACTTCACCGGTGCCGCCGACCCGCTGTGGACGGCCCTCGGCCTGGCTCTCGGCACCTACCTCAACTGGAAGCTCGTCGCACGCCGTTTGCGCCGCTACTCCGTGGTGGCAGGTGACGCGATCACCATTCCGGACTTCTTCTCCAAACGATTCCATGACAAACGCAATATCGTCTCCACCATCGCGGCGCTGATCATCCTCGTATTTTTCTGTGTGTATGTCGGTAGCTGCTTCGTGACGGTCGGCAAACTTTTCTCGACCCTGTTCGGCTGGGACTACCACCTGACCATGGTGATCGGCGCTGCCATCGTGTTCGCCTACACCGTGATCGGAGGCTATCTTTCCGTGGTCGTGACCGACTTCATCCAAGGTTTGCTCATGTTCTTCGCGCTGGCAGTGGTGTTCATCGGTTCCGTCGCATCCGTCGGCGGCGTCGACAACACCGTCGCCTTCCTCAAAGGCATTCCAGGCTTCCTTGACGGCACGCAAATGGCCACGCCGATTCTGAACGATGCCGGCGAGCAGATTGTCAAGGCTGGCCAGGCCATGTTCGGCGCGCCTACCGAATACGGCGTGATCACCATGATTTCCATGCTTGCGTGGGGTCTTGGCTATTTCGGCATGCCGCAGGTGCTCGTGCGATTCCTGTCGATCCGCAGTTCCGAAGAGATCAAGAAGTCTCGCATCATCGCCACTACATGGTGTGTGGTGTCGCTGGCGTGCGGCGTGTGCATCGGTTTGGTTGGCCGTGCGATGATGCCGACGCAGTTCGTCACGCAGTCCGCTGCGGAGAACATTTTCATTGTGGTTTCGCAGGCGCTGCTGCCAAGCTTCATGTGCGGCATCGTGGTATCGGGCATTTTCGCCGCGTCCATGAGTTCGTCTTCATCGTATCTGATTATCGGTGCTTCCGCGGTTGGTGAGAATATTTTCCGCGGATTGCTCTACCGCAAGGCTACTGATCGTCAGGTGATGATGGTTGCCCGCATCACACTGCTGGTTATGTTCGTTTTCGGCATTGTGGTTGCATTCGATCAGAATTCGTCGATTTTCCAAGTTGTTTCGTATGCGTGGGCTGGTTTGGGCGCTTCATTCGGTCCGCTGATGCTGTGTTCGCTGTATTGGCGTCGTACCAATAAATTCGGTGCGATTGCAGGCATGCTTTCCGGTACTGCGACCGTGCTGATTTGGCATAATTTCATCAAGCCGCTTGGTGGTGTCTTCGCTATTTACGAGCTGCTTCCGGCGTTCATCATCTCACTGTTGTTCATTGTGGTGGTGTCGTTGTTGACTCCGGCTCCCGATGCTGAAGTGTTGCACGAGTTCGATCATTATCTTGATGATCCCGATGATCGCAAGGTGGATGACGATTTGGTTGCAGCGGAAATCGCTTCCGGCGAAAAGCGCGCGCAAATCTGATCGCATGCGATCGACAATGAGCTGATTCAAGTACAGGAAGGCCGGATTGCACAATACGCAATTCCGGCCTTTGCCGATGCTGAAACGCTGTTTAAAGCGTGATTATGGCGTTTCTGGAGCTTTAGTAGCGCATGCCCATGGCGTCGCGGACTTGCTCCAAGGTTTCGTTGGCGATGGCGTTGGCTTTCTTGTTGCCTTCGGCGAGCACGTCGCGCACGTAATCCATATCCTTGGCGAGTTCCTCGCGACGGGCGCGATGCGGCTCGAGGAAGCTGTTCACCGATTCGATCACATACGCCTTCAGCGCGCCCGCACCGGAATCGCCGATCTCCTCGGCGATCTCCTTCGGGTCACGACCGGTGACCAAACCGGCGGTCGTCAGCAGTGCGGAAACCTGCGGACGTGCGATCGGATCGAACGTGATGCGACGCTCGGAATCGGTCGGACTCTTCTTGATGAGCTTGGCGGTCTCCTGCGCGGTGGCACCCAACATGATGGAATTGCCGTACGACTTGCTCATCTTGCGGCCATCCAAGCCTGGAATCTCCGGCGCTTCAGACAGAATCGCAGCCGGCTCGGGGAACACCGGATGCTTCTTGGCGTAACGTTCGTTGAAACGACGCGCGATGGTGCGCGTGATCTCGACATGCGGCAGGTTATCCTTGCCGATCGGCACCACATTGGCCTTGCAGAACAGAATGTCGCATGCCTGATGCACCGGATAAGTCAGCAGCAGGCCGGTCAGCGCATGGCCGGAAGCTTCCATTTCCGACTTCACCGTAGGATTGCGATGCAGCTCGGCCTCAGTCACCAACGACAGGAACGGCAGCATCAGCTGGTTCTCCGCAGGAACGGCGGAATGCGTAAAAATCATGGTCTTTTCCGGATCGATGCCGGCAGCCATGTAATCAAGCACCAAATTGAGCACATTGTCTTCGATATGCTCGGTCGTGTCACGATCGGTGATCACCTGATAATCGGCGATGATGATATTCGAATTCACGCCACGATTCTGCATGGCGACGCGCTCGCGAATCGAACCAAAATAATGGCCGAGATGCAGACGTCCGGTCGGACGGTCGCCGGTAAGCATGGTGAACTTGCCCGGATTCTGTTCGATTGCGGCGAGCGTTGCGTCGGAACGCTTCTTCGCTGCGAGGAAGCTCGCGCTCATTTCATTGCCGACAGCGGTGATCTGCTGCTCCTGGGTTTCGTCCGTCATACGTGTCCTTTTCTTAAGAAAATCAGCGATTTTATCGTAAAAGTCTGAGCCGACAACGAAATATGGCATAACAAGTGGTACTCTCTTGTTTGATGAATTGATAGCACAGTAATCCTCAGGGGGTCAGATGGGCCGCGGACGTCAGAAAGCCAAACAGCAGAAAATAGCCCGAAAGCTCAAGTACCTGACCACCGACACCGACTACGATGAGCTCGCCAAGGAGCTCGGTGCCCAGGAGCCTGGTTCGGGTTCTTTCGATCCTTTCGCCGATATCGAAGCAAAATATTCTCACGATGCGGACGCTGAAGATGAGATTTCTGAAGATGTTCAGGAGTCCGCGCAGACCGACGCCGAGGATGACCTCGACGAGTATGCGAAGTGGGCCGCGGAGGCGGCGGCGAAGGCCACGAGCGGAGAGTTCCCGGCAGCCAAGTCCGCTGCGCCGAAGTCGCACAAGCCCATCCCGATGCCGATGCCCAGCGCGCTGAAGCCGAAGAAGCAGGACTAATCGGCATATCAGGTACTTTGTGAAACCGCGATGCGGATATGCCTGTTGGGTATATCCGCATCGCGGTTTTGCTATGCGTTTTTGCGCCTGTGACGGTCTTCTCGCAGCCTTCACACCAACGGCAGCAAGCCGCTTAAATCGTCGCGTTCGCCAACGGCCGTGATGCGTCCCGCTTCCTTCTCCTCAGCCCAGCTGGTAATGCCCGTGGCGAGTCTCATCCACACGTCCGGTTCCAGTTCGATCACGTCCGGCGGCGTGAGATTATGCGGATCGGATGCCGGCCCGTCGAGAATCTTGATGGCGCCCCACGGTGCGACACGCACTTCCACGCCCTCTCCGGGCGCTTCTTTCTCCAGCAGATGCAGCGAGTAACGCACCGCCATCGCCCACAGTTGGCGTGGCAATCGTGGAGAGAATTCCAGACGGAAATCGCGTGCCGCGTCGGTATTTGCGGGAATATTGTCGGCGATCATGCGATGAGACGTTTGCAGCCATTGTGCAAAAGCGTCATGTCCCTTATGCAGATCTTGTTCTCGAATAACAGCCATACGTGTTATTTTGCCGCTTGCAAGCGACTGTGATGAGGCGTTGCAGACAACGTAGTCACAACTGAACAGGGATGTGAAGAGAGGAAAAATATTTGCGATTTCTGACGGCGTTCGCAATTTTGTTGCATGTCGTTTGCGTGTCGTTCGCAACGTTTTTGCAGTCGGTTTACATTTTTTGCAAACGAATGCTAGCCTGTAATCGTTTGAAATTTCGTCTTTTTCTGATTACATAGTATGCTGTATATGAGAACGTATGCATGATGTTACTTAGTGTTCATGCGGCCGCTAATGCAAGGACGCTGGGGCAGGGCATAATGTTTCTGGAGAGTAATCCGTCAAAGGGAGTCGATTAATGACTGAAATTACCGCACCGAAGTCCGCGGTCACCGCGGAGCAGTTCGCAGACGAAATCCGCGAGCAGCTGAAGTACACCCAGGGTGTCACCGTCGAGCAGGCCAAGCCGGCCGACGTGTACGTCGCCGCGTCTACCGCGGTGCGCCGCCACCTCATGGATTCCTGGTTCAAGACCCAGGCTGACATGGTCAATGGCAACACCAAGGCAGTCGGCTACCTGTCCGCAGAATTCCTGATGGGCAAGCAGCTGCGCAACGCGCTGCTCAACGCCGGTCTGACCGAGCAGTTCAATGCCGCGGTCGAGGAACTCGGCTTCTCCGTGCAGGACGTCGTCGACGCCGAGCACGAGCCGGGACTCGGCAATGGTGGCCTCGGTCGTCTGGCCGCCTGCTTCATTGATTCGCTCGCCTCGCTGGGCGTGCCGGCATTCGGTTATGGCATCCAGTACAAGTACGGCATCTTCGAGCAGAAGTTCGACGAAAACGGCAAGCAGATCGAAACCCCGGACTACTGGCTGACCAACGAAGAGCCGTGGGGCCACATCGATTACAACCGTGACCAGAAGGTCTCTTTCGGTGGCGAAGTCGTCGAAGAGAACGGCAAGAAGGTTTGGAAGCCGGCTTGGTCCGTGCGTGCAGTCCCGGTTGACTACATGGTTCCGGGCTATGCTTCCGGTCGTGTGAACACTCTGCGTCTGTGGACCGCCAAGAGCTACGACGAGTTCGACCTGCTCACCTTCAACAAGTCCGAGTACCTTGACGCCGTCAAGCCGCAGGTTGAAGCTGAGAACATCTCCAAGATCCTGTATCCGGAAGATTCCACCCCGCAGGGCAAGGCACTGCGTCTCGAGCAGCAGTACTTCTTCGTGTCCGCCTCCATCCACGACGCCATCCGCGTCTTCTACCCGGGTCAGGACAAGCCGGATCTGACCACCTTCGCGGACAAGATCACCTTCCAGCTCAACGACACCCACCCGGTCATCGGCATTCCGGAGCTCATGCGCGTCCTCATGGACGAGTACGGCTACGATTGGGACACCGCCTGGACCGTCACCAACAAGACCTTCAACTACACCTGCCACACCCTGCTTCCGGAAGCCCTGGAAGTGTGGCCGTCCAAGCTCATCGGCGAACTCCTGCCGCGTCACCTCGAAATCATCGAGAAGATCCAGGACCAGTTCGCAGCCGAGCTCAAGGCCAAGGGCGTCGACGAAGCCACCATCAAGGACATGGCCATCTACACCGGCGACTCCGTGCGCATGGCCTACCTGGCCACCTACGGCGGCTCCCACGTCAACGGCGTTGCCGAGCTGCACTCCCAGCTGCTCAAGGACGTCACCCTGAAGAACTTCTCCGACGTGTATCCGGACAAGTTCACCAACGTGACCAACGGCGTGACCCCTCGCCGCTTCGTCAAGCTCGCCAACCCGCGTCTGTCCGACCTCATCACCGAAGGCCTCGGCACCGACAAGTGGGTGAGCGACCTCGAACTGCTCAAGGGCCTCGAACCGCTCGCAGCCGATGACGAATTCGTCAAGAAGTTCGCCGCCGTCAAGCAGGCCAACAAGGTTGACTTCTCCAACTACGCCAAGCGCGAATACGGCTTCGACATCGACCCGAACACCATGATCAACACCATGGTCAAGCGTCTGCACGAATACAAGCGTCAGGCACTGAAGATCCTCGCCGTGATCGCACGCTACGCCGACATCAAGTCCGGCAGGATCGCCGCCGACGATGTCATGCCGCGCACCATCGTGTTCGGCGCCAAGGCCGCTCCGGGCTACTACCTCGCCAAGCAGACCATCCAGCTGATCAACAACGTCGCCCGCGTCATCAACAACGACCCGGATGTCAAGGGCAAGCTGAACGTCTACTTCCCGTGGAACTACAACGTGCGTCTCGCACAGCACCTCATCCCGGCAACCGACCTCGACGAGCAGATCTCCCAGGCCGGCAAGGAAGCCTCCGGTACCGGCAACATGAAGTTCGCTCTCAACGGCGCCATGACCGTCGGCACCCTCGACGGTGCCAACGTCGAAATCCGTGAGCGCGTCGGCGCTGAGAACTTCTTCCTCTTCGGCATGACCGTCGACGAGGTGGATGCCCTCTATGCCGAAGGCTACGATCCGAGGAAGTACTACGAGGCCGATCCTCGTCTCAAAGCCGCCATCGACATGGTCGCGGACGGCACCTTCTCCAACGGCGACAAGACCGTGTACGAAGACCTTGTCCACGATTGGCTCACCAAGGACTGGTTCATGACCCTCGCCGACTTCGGCGCCTACACCGCCATCCAGTCGGAAATCGAGGCCCTCTACGCCCAGCCGCTCGAATGGAACCGCAAGGCCCTCATCAACGTGGCGAACTCGGGCTACTTCAGCTCCGACCGCTCGATGGAGGATTACCTCGAGCGTATCTGGATGACCGGTCCGCTCAAGTAATGACGGAGCGTTATCTGCGTTGTGGAAGGCTCGACGTACCTTCGTACGCCTTCGCCTTCCACGCCTTGATACCGCACGCGTCAGTCCACTCGCTCCGCTCGCCTGATAGCGCTAGGTAAAGAGTGATGACGAAGGGACGATTCTTTGGAATCGTCCCTTTTTATGTCTAGATAACAAAAAGCCCTGCGCAAAAGGGCGGCAGGGCTTTGAAAAGAAGTAGGAATTAGGCGGCTTCGGGAGCGGCGGCGGCCTCAGTGTCGGCTTCGCCATCCTCGGCATCCTTGGTCAGGCCAAGATCGACAGGAGACGAGCTGTTCTCCCATGGCTCCTCCCACGGATCGTAATCCGGATTCTGCTGCTTGTACACATACAGACCGACGACACCGGCAAGCAAAGCTCCGAAGAGCAGTGCGAAGAACTTCCAACCGTTAGAAGACTTGTTCTCCATGACGGATCCTTTCCCAAATATCGGCGAACATTGGCTGACCTGCTCGTTCAAGCCAACTCTGTTCACTATATTAATTCCTTGAATGTGTTGATTGGGTGGATTTACGCGCCGGGGATTCACAAGAATGCAATCATTTGCAATGATTTCGCAGATTCGCGGATTCGCACGTTCCAGTAGGGTTGAAACATGGCTTATCAACGTTTCAGTCTGTTTCCCGATTCCCCGTCGTTCAAAGACTTCTTCTCTGCACGTTCCATGCGATACCGTTGGCGTAACGGCGATCCTGTGATCACCGTTACGATCATGGCGATATGCGTCGCGGTCTGGATTGTCGAAACACTATTGAAAATCGTCTGGCCGACCGGCTGCAACGCATTCGTCGGCTCAGGCGCATTCATGCCCGCGCTGGCGACTCACCGCCCATGGACCTTCATTACGTCAATGTTCCTGCACCAGCCGGCCTCCCTATGGCACATTCTTTTCAACATGCTGACCTTGTGGTGCGTCGGGCCTGTATTGGAACGCATGATGGGGCATCTGCCATATCTCGCGTTATACGTGCTGTCAGGACTCGGCGGAAGCGCCGGCATGATGGTCTGGTCACTGTTCTCGCAAGACGGTTGGCTGACATCCGCATACGGCGCTTCCGGCGCGCTATTCGGCCTGTTCGCGGCAATTCTGGTGGTATACCAGCGCATTGGCATCGACATTCGATCCATGCTGATCTGGATGCTCATCAACTTCCTGATGCCAATCATCACGCCGAACATCGCATGGCAGGCGCATGTCGGCGGATTCATCATCGGAGGAGTGTTCGCCTGGCTGCTGGTTTCCGGTCTGCATGCGTTGCGCGGCAAAAGCCTGCAGCAGCGCACGCTGATGTACGGCGTAATCATGTTGGCCGTGATTATTGCGATTGTCGTCGCATGCAATATGAGCAATCCACTTCGCGCAAACCCCCTTCTTGGCATGTTCTTCTAGTTGGCAGGCAGGAGAAAAAACAGATTTGGGGAATCGCAGACACACACTTATCCACAAATGTGGATAAGTGTGTGGATAAGTGAGGGTTGAGCTGTGGGTAAGTCGGGGATAACTCGGTGCATTATCCACAAGGATATTCACAAAACGGTGGATTCCCCGGCTTTTCAACGGTGGAAAATGTGGATAACCCGACTGTGCATAGTGGAAAAATGGGGAAAAACACCATCCTATATATTGTGGACGGCCATAAAACTGCCTACAAGATATAGATGCTATCCACATTCGTCCACAATAATCCACGACTTATCCACATCGTGTGAAACCAGAAAATCCCCAGAATGACGACGAATCAACACAACGAAATCAGGTACGTCACCAATGACAATCATGAATGACGAGACGCGCGAATTCGTGGCGATGCATCGCAACGAGGACGTGCGCGAACTGGCGTTGAAGGCCAAACGTGTGGAAGGGCTCGACCTGCCGTTGGCGCTCGACCAGATTGCCGGATGGCAGATCGCACGCAAAAAACTGCCACAATGGGCCTCCTGCGAGGGAATCGTATACCCTCCGCACATTTCCATGGAACAGTGCTCATCGCAGTTCACAGCCCAATACAAGTCAGAAATCGCACAAACACTGCTTGCGCCGGCCGCAACCGTGCGCGCCAGAGTGTCCGATTCTGGAGAATCGGACAACCAAACCACGAAAAGTGAGCCACAGTTGTCCGATTCCGCCGAATCGGTCATGCAAACGGCAAAAAGTGCGTTCCAGTTGTCCGATTCTCCAGAATCGGACACGCAAGAGATGAAAATGGGCGCGTGGATGTCCGATTCGCCAGAATCGGACACATTGGTGGCGAAAAGGGCGATGGTGGATCTGACGGGCGGGTTCGGCGTGGACTTTTCGTATCTGGCGCGCGGATTCAGCCAAGCCACTTATGTGGAACGGCAGCGGCATCTGTGCGATCTGGCCGAACACAATATGGCCGCACTGGGACTCGACCAGGCGCGTATCGTGTGCGGCGACGGCGTGGAATACCTCAGGCAGATGGGTCCGGTGGACTTCATCTACCTTGATCCGGCCCGCCGCGACGAGCATGGATCGCGCACTTACGCGATCGAGGATTGCACGCCGAACGTGTTCGAATTGCGTGACCTGTTGCTCGCCAAATCGCAGTACACGCTGGTCAAGCTTTCGCCGATGTTGGATTGGCGCAAGGCGGTCGCCGATTTCGACGGGACCGTACGCGAAGTGCATATCGTGGCCACCGGCAACGAATGCAAGGAACTGTTGCTGGTATTGGGTCAGCAGGTGCATGAGGAACCATCCGCGCCGCGCGTGTTCTGCGTGAACGACAATCAGCGGATCGACTATGATTCCGCCGCATATACGCAGGGCCTGCGCATTGGCGGCAAACCGCTGCCGGAGGTGAAAAACTACTTGTATGAGCCGAATGCGTCGATTATGAAGGCCGGTTGCTTCGATCTGGTGGAGGAACGATTCGGTGTGACGCAGGTCGGTCCAAGCAGTCACCTTTTCGTGTCGGCAACGCCGGTTGCCGATTTTCCCGGCAGAGGATTCGCGATTGAAGCGATCGGCGGCATGAATAAAAAGGATATAAAACGACTGCTGAATGGCACGAAACAGGCCAATATCGCGGTACGTAACTTCCCGCTTACCGCACCGCAGCTACGCAAGAAATTGAAGCTTGCCGACGGTGGTCCGGTCTATCTGTTCGGCACTACCATGCAAGGCTGCGATCATGTGCTGCTGCGCACGTCGAAAATCTGAAAAACAAACCGGAATCGAAAAAAGAAACAGGCGAACCGGGATTGGCAAGGCAGTCGCGAAAGACCGCGTACGTTTGCGAAAGAGCGTGAAACCTACGAAGAAAACCTACGAAAAGATTGCGAGATAATCGTAAAAGGGCATGCGAAAAGGGCGTCTGACCGCACGTTGTACAGACGCCCTCAAATCGCAGGAAAGGCGAAACTACGCTTTAGCGCCACCACATGGTCATGATGAATCCGATCATGATGATCGCGAATGCGATGGCCAGATTCCACGCGCCGATGTTCGGAATCGGGTAGTCGGAAGTCAGGTAGTAGACGACCGCCCAGATCAGACCGATGATCATCAGCGCGCAGAACAGCGGCACGAACCAGCGTGGATTGGACTTGGTGCCCTTGATGGTTTCCTCCACGCGGCGGGTGTTCTCCGCCTGACGGTTCATCATGCGCTGCATCTGAGGGCTCAGGGAGTCCTTATCGGCGGTAGCGTTCAGCACCGCTTCGACGCGATCCATCGGAATGTCGTGATCGTCATCGTCGTCGGAATCAGCGGATTCGTCAGAAGTGGAATCGACGGTGGTTTCCTCAGCGGCATCCTGAACGGTTTCGTTGCTCTCTTCAACGGCAGCGGTGTCGTCCGTGGACTGCAGATCGTTCTGATCGTCCGCGGTGGTTTCGTGCAGCTCTTCGTCAGCCATCAGCATAGTCTCCTTTAATAGGCTAAAAGTCATAATAGTGGGTAGACTCGAAAGCGGCGAACTCACAGCGCAAAACTGTTCATAATCAGAGCAAATGCTTAATGGGAATCAGGAAGGTCCGCATGGCGAAGCACACCGGCAAGCACACCGCGAAACGGTCGAAAGCGGCCGGAGTGGCGGCATTCCTTGTGCTCATGTTCTCCGGATTCCTGCTCGCCACGAATCTGCGCGTGAACCGTTCCGTCGTGGTGACCAACGACACCGCCGAACTCGTGGAACAACGCGTGAAAAAAGTCAACTCCCTGCAGACGGAAGTCGACGCGCTCAGCTCCCGCGTGAACGATCTGAGCAAAACCCTGAACAGCCAGGACGACGCCGACCAGCAAGACAGCGAAAGCGCCGGCAACGGCACCATGCTGCCCGCGGTGGAAGGCCCCGGACTCGTGGTGACGCTCGACGATTCGCCACTCTGGGAAAACATGGTCGATTCCAGCGGCTCCACCTCCAACATCAACGATTACGTGGTGCACCAGCAAGACGTCGAAGCCGTGGTGAACGCGCTTTGGGCGGGCGGCGCGGAATCCATGATGATCATGGACCAGCGTGTGCTGTTCAATTCCGCAGTGCGCTGTTCCGGCAACGTGCTGCTTTTGCAGGGCAAAAAGTATTCGCCGCCATTCACCATTTCCGCGATCGGCCCGGTCGAGACAATGAAAAAGGCGCTCGACAATTCGCAGGAAGTGACCATATACCGGCAGTACGTCAGCGCGTTCGGCTTGGGATGGCAGGTCGACGAAAAAGAAAAACTCCATTTCGACGCGACCGACGCATTGCAACAGCCGCTGCAATACGCGCAGGCGATGAACAACGAAACAGACGGATCGCAGCAAACGGACGAAACGCAGGAATCGCAAGAGGGGAAGTAACCGATGAAGCACGTGGCACCAAAACAGCGTCGCAAAAGCGTGGTCTGGACGATACTTGGCATCCTCGCCGAACTCATGCTGACCGCGGCGGCCGTCTGCGCGCTCTACATCGCATGGCAAATGTGGTGGACGGGCGTGCAGGCCGAACACAACCAAATCGAAACACGCCAATCCGTATCATGGTCCGACCCCGGCCAATCCGACAGCGTCACCATTGCGCAAGCGCAGGAAGGCGACCCGCCAGCGCAACCGCAAAGCGCACAGGAAGGCGAGCTCATCGCCCAGGTCTACATTCCGCGATTCGGCAGCCAATGGCAGCGCAACCTCGTTGAAGGCACCTCTCTCACCGAACTCAACAAGCACGGACTCGGCCACTACAAGGATTCGCAAATGCCTGGCCAAGTCGGCAATTTCGCCTTCGCAGGGCACCGCAACGGCTACGGACAGCCACTCGGCGACGTCGACAAACTGCAGGAAGGCGACCCGATCATCGTGCGCACGCAGGATTACTGGTACGTCTACCACTACACCAGCTACAAAATCGTGCTGCCGACCGACATCGAAGTGGTCGCCGCCAACCCCGAAAACCCCGGCGCGACGCCAACCAAACGCATGCTGACCATGACCACATGCGAACCGAAATACTCCACGCCGACACACCGCTGGATCAGCTACGCGGAATTCTCATACTGGGCGAAGGTGTCCGACGGCATCCCCCAGGAGCTCGCCTCCACCGACTCCAACGGCAAAGTCAAATTCGTCAACAACGAAAAATCGTCGATCGTCGCATCCGTCAGCTCACTCAAACCGTGGATTCTCGGCGCGCTCGCCGCATATGCGATCATCTTCCTTTCCGCGCTGGTGGCATGGCGCTGGCCGTATCTCGCCGACGTGCGCGCAGGACGCCGCGAAAAGCCGGAATTCAGCTTGTACGGCGGATTGATGCGATTGCAGCCGGGTGTGCTTCCGATTCGACTTGTGCTCATGGCGTTGCTGATTTTCGCGGCGGCCGCATCGTGCTTTGAATGGCTGTTCCCGTGGGCTGCGACGAATATTCCGGCATTGCAGGAAATGTCGAATTACACGGCCATATAAAGCTGTATTCAGGTGCCTTCCGGCGGTCTGCTGGCAGTTTTGCTGGCAGATGTGAAAGCGATTGCTGCGATCTGCGATTATCACGATTGCTGCGATTGCTGCGTGAGACGCGCGCCGCGTCACGACATGTTGCGCACGTACACTGCTATGCAAACGCAAATATTCGCGCAACGTAAGTATTCGAAGCATTCGAACGCCGACATTCCGACGTTGATAGGAGCATGATGACCGATTCCGCACGCATTTTGGTCGTGGACAACTACGATTCGTTCGTTTACACGATTGTCGGCTATTTGAAGACGTTGGGTGCCGCGGTGACGGTGGTGCGCAACGATGCGATCGATCCGGGCGAAGCCGGTGTGATCGACGAATACGACGGCGTGCTTATTTCTCCCGGCCCGGGCGCTCCGGCCGATTCCGGTGCCAGCGAAGGCATGATTCGCCTGTGCGCGGAGCAGTCCAAGCCCATGTTCGGCGTGTGCCTCGGCATGCAGGCGCTGGCCGAAGTGTTCGGCGCGACCGTAAGCCACGCGCCGACCATCATGCACGGCAAAACCAGCTTGGTGGAGCATATCGACGACGAGATCTTCGAAGGCGTCGCCAATCCGATGACCGCCACCCGCTACCATTCGCTGGCCGTGGAGCCCGATTCCGTGCCGGAAGAACTGGTGGTGACCGCGTGGACGCAGGGCGACCACATCGTGCAGGGCATCAAGCACTGCAGCAAGCCGATGTATGCGGTGCAGTTCCACCCCGAATCCGTGATGACGCAGGACGGCTACCGTCTGCTTGCGAACTGGCTGAAGGTGTGCGGCCAGGAGAACGCCGTGGAACGTTCCAAGGGATTGCAGCCCAAGGTCGCGGCCTAAGGTCGCAGCAAGAAGACGTGGGAAGTGCGAAAACGCATGGTACAAGCGATGGTACAAGCGTGGAAACGTAAGTCGCGCAATCTCAATCGCAAGAAAATACAAAATCGTAAGAAAACACGAATCGCAAAAGAACATAAGACCGTAATGAGGAAGGCCCAGCTGGCATTTCAGCTGGGCCTTCCTTGTGAATGATGGCGGTTATCTCGACCGATCAGTTGCCTTCGGGAGTGTTGTTGCCTCCGTCGGTGTTGCCGCCGTTGCCGCCGTTGCCGCCGTTGTTGCCGTTGTTGCCGCCGTTGCCGCCGTTGTTGCCGTTGTTGCCGCCATTATTGGTGCTGGACGACTTCGTGGTCAACGTGATCGTGGCTCCGCTGTCGGACTGGGTGCCGGCGGTCGGTGACATGTCTGTGACCGTGCCATCCTCCGGGCCGGAAACCGTGACCTGGAAACCGTAGCTTTCCAACAGGCTCTTGGCGTTCGCATAGCCCATGCCGACCACGCTGGGCACGCTGATCTGCTGCTTGCCGGTAGACACCCAAATCGTGACCGCGGTACCGGCCTCGACCGTGCTTCCAACACCCGGCTCGACGCGGGTGACGGCGCCGGAAGCGATGGAATCGGAATATTCGCTTTCGATGGTGATCTGCGTCAGACCGGCCTGCTTCAGCTGCTCGATAACCGTGTCTTTCGGCTGTCCGATCAGATTGTCGGGAATCTTGGTCATGCCGGACGAAATGTACAGCGTGATGATCGTGCCCTTGGTCTGCTTTGAATGGGCGGCAGGATCCGTGCTTACCACCTTGTCTTTTTCGATGGAGGCATTGTCGACCGTGCGCACGTTACCCACCTTGAAGCCGGCGGCCTCAAGAATGGATTTCGCGTCATCCTGGCTCTTGTTCGACACATCCGGAACGGCGACCGACTGAGGGCCGGTGGAGAACCACACGGAAACCGTGGAGCCCTTGGCGACCTTCTTGCCGCCCGCCGGATTCTGCTTGGTGATGGTGCCCTTCGGCTCGCTTGAATCGGAATCCTCTCGGGCATCGAGCTTCAGACCCTTGGCCGCGAGCTGCTCTTCGACGCGCGCCTCGGAAATATTCGCCGTGGCGGTGAAATTAGGAACTTCCACCA
Source organism: Bifidobacterium hominis (assembly GCF_040095915.1). Taxonomy (NCBI): domain Bacteria; kingdom Bacillati; phylum Actinomycetota; class Actinomycetes; order Bifidobacteriales; family Bifidobacteriaceae; genus Bifidobacterium; species Bifidobacterium hominis. The sequence continues at coordinate 69,280 of NZ_JBBMFR010000003.1, forward strand.
TGTCGGCGGTGGAGTCGCTCTTGTTCAGCATGAAGAACACACCCAGAATGACCAGCAGCGCCACCAGACCGCCCACCACGGAGCCGATGATGATCTGCTTCTTCTTACGCGCCTTAGCGGCCTCGGCACGCTGTTCCGCGCGGGTTTTTGTGGATACGCCGTTCTGTGGGTTCGGTACGGCCTCGAACTGGCCCGTAACGGGATTGAACGCCTGCGTCGCGGCGGTTTCACCGGCAGGAGTCATGGCCACGGTGTTCGCGTCCATTTCAGCCTGCTTGCGTGCCTTCATATTGGTCAGATCGGTCAACGGATTGAACGCGGCCGCCATCGGCACGCCGCCGTTCATGAACGTCAGCAAATCGTTCTTGAATTCGGAAGCCGTGGCGTAACGGTTCTGACGATCCTTCGCCATCGCCTTCGCGCAAATCGAATCCCACATCTTCGGCAAGCCGGGAACGACCGAACTTGGGGGAGTGGCGACCTCCGAAACATGCTGGTAGGCGATCGCAACCGCGGAATCGCCGGTAAACGGCGGCCTTCCGGTAAGCATTTCATACAGCACGCAACCTGCGGAATACAGGTCGGAACGCATGTCGACGCTTTCGCCGCGTGCCTGCTCGGGAGACAGGTATTGCGCGGTTCCGACCACACCCTGCGACTGCGTCATCGTGGCGGCGGAATCGTCGAGCGCGCGGGCGATGCCGAAGTCCATGACCTTGACCACGCCCTGCTCGGAAATCATGATGTTGCCGGGCTTGATGTCGCGGTGGATGATGCCCATGCGATGCGAATACTCAAGCGCGTTGAGCACGCCCATCATCACCTGTTCGGCGTCGCGCTGGCTCAGAGCGCCATTCACTTTGAGAATGTCGCGCAAGGTCTGGCCCTTGACATATTCCATCACCAGATACGGCAGATGTTCGGTCTGGCCGGTTTCCGTGGCGACGACCTCTTCGCCCGAATCGTAGATGTTCACGATATTCGGATTGTTCATCTGCGCCACGGAATGGGCTTCGCGACGGAAACGCTCAAGGAAGATCTTGTCGTTGGCGAAGTCGGCGCGCATGATCTTGACCGCGACGGTACGCCCAAGGCGCGTATCGAGCGCCACGTGCACTTCGGCCATGCCGCCACGGCCGACCAGTTGGCCGAGCTGGTAACGTCCACCAGCCAAAGAGGTAGGCATGTTGATGTTCATCCCTGTTCCTTCCCATCAGTGCTCAAGGAGATATGAGGTCTGCTGACCACGCGTCGCGGAAGTCTTCCGCCTGTAGGCACCACCATCGTGTCAGCCAATTGTGTCTGCTGGTCGAGCAGACGGCGTTCGATGCGGGACAACGTGCGCGACACCGTCAACGCGTCCTTCGGACGGTCAAGCGGGTCTTTGGACAGCATCGACATGACGAATTCACGCAGCTGCACGTCGACGGAGTCCGGCAGCGGCGGAACCGGATTGTTGACATGTGCTGCGGCGATGTCGACCGGCGTGGCACCCGTGAACGGACGATGCCCGCACAGGCCCTCGTAGGCGACGATGCCAAGCGAATAGATATCGGATTGAGGCGTGGCATGCTGGCCCTGCGCCTGCTCCGGGGAAATGTACTGTGCGGTGCCTACCACCATGCCGTCCTGCGTGATCTGCTCCTGATTGGTGGAGTAGGAGACGCCGAAATCGGTGATTTTCACCTCGCCGGAATCGGACACCATGATGTTCGCAGGCTTCACGTCGCGGTGGATCACGCCATGCGAATGCGCGACGAACAGGCCACGCGCGGTCTGGATGAGAATCGGCAGCAGACGGGTCGGCTCCATCGGGCCGTTCTGCTCGTGGAACAGGTCGGCCAGCGACTTGCTGGGCACGTACTCCATAACGAGGAAGCCGATGCCGTCATGTTCGTAATATTCGAACAACGCAGCGATATTCGGGTGTGCAAGATTGGCGGAATTATGCGCTTCCGCACGCAGGCGAAGCAGCTTGGCCTCCTGCGTGACGCCCAAGTCGCCGCGCAACGCCTTAATGGCCACGGGACGACCCAACTGGATATCATAGCCTTTCCATACTTCGCCCATGCCACCCTGGGCCAGACGGGCATCCAACCTGTAGCGTCGGTGGATGAGCTGTCCTTCAATCAGTTTCACTCTGCCAGCGCCTCCTGCATCATCGCCTTCATAATCGGACCCGCCGCGAACGAGCCATACAAATCCACATTGTGCACCACCACGGCAACAGCGATCTTCGGATCGTCCGCCGGGGCGAAGCCGACCACCCAGCCGTCGATGGACGTATTGCCGTCACCGATCTGCGCGGTGCCGGTTTTCGCAGCCACCTGCACGCCGTCGATGGCCAGATTCGGGTTCTCCTTGGTGACCACCGCCTCCATCATCTGCGTGAGCTTGTTGGCGGTGCCCGAACTGAACGCGCGGCTCATCACCTGCGGCTTGGTCTGCGAAATAACAGACAGGTCGGAGGAACGCACGCGATCCACCAGCGTCGGCTGCATGACCTTGCCCCCGTTCGCCACGGCGGCCGCCACCAGCGCGTTCTGCAGCGGAGTCACCACGGTGTCTCCTTGGCCGATGGACGCCAAAGCGAGCTTGTCGTCGGTCGTGTCGGTCGGGAACTTCGACGCCACGCTCATCCACGGCGTGCCCGTGGAATCGGATCCGTCAACCGTGATCGGACTGTCGAAACCAAGCTTCTTGGCCATGGACGACACCTTGTCATCGCCCAAAGCCACGCCCAGCTGGGCGAACGCGGTGTTCGACGAATACGCCATCGCGTCTTCCAACGTGATCTTGCCGTCCGAACCGTCGGCCTGCGACACCGCGTTCGTCAACTGCGTGACCGTGCCCGGAAGCGTGTAGCTCGATCCGGCCGGAATCTCGGTGTCGGTCTGGTATTCGCCGGTTTCCAGCGCGGCCGCCGCCACCACCGTTTTGAACGTGGATCCCGGAGGATACAGCTGCGAGGTGGCACGGTTGAGCATCGGATTCGACTCGTCTTGCGAAAGCGTGGAATAATTGCCGTTCGCTTCGGACGTGTCGTGGCTCGCCAGCTGGTTCGGGTCGTAGCTTGGCGTGCTTGCCATGGCGAGAATACGACCGGTTTTCACTTCGATGGCCACGGCCGCGCCGTCATTGTTGGCAAGACCGTTGTAGGCGGCCTGCTGGATTTTCGGATCAATGGACGTTTCGATGGTCGCGCCCTTGTTTTCCTGGCCGGTGAACAGCGATTTGAACCGCTGCCATACCAGCTGGTCGGATTGGCCCGACAGCAGCGAGCTACGCGACGCTTCGATACCGTTCCAGCCGCGTTGGCTGATCGAGAAGAAGCCGGTGACCGGCGCGTACAGTTCGCCGGCGGTATAGGAACGCTGGTAGGAGAACGCGTCGTTCGAAGGGTCGGATTTGGCGATGACGGAGCCGTCCGAAGCAAGGATCGCACCGCGCGGAGCGCCATACTCGTGGTAGAGGGCGCGGGTGTTGCGCGGGTCGTTGTTGAGCTGGTTCGCGCGAATCGCCGTGATGATGGTGGTGGACATGCCCAGGATGACGAACAGCGCCACCACGATGGTGAAGAGTTGGCGGAGTGACTTATTCATGCTTGGCTCCCCTCTGACATGCTGTCCGATACGTTCGGAGTGCCCGATGGGGGAGCGGGTGGTACGACTGGCGTGCCTGAAACCGGCGTCTCCGTGGAGATGATTTCAGTGGCCTGCGCGGAGGCCTGCGCGGAGGCCACGCTTCTGCGGGCGCGGCTCTGCTTGCGGGCGCGCAGCGCCTGCATCGCCTCATATTGGAACGTGTCGCTATCGATATCGGATTCGGGTTTGTTCGCCGAGTTGGAAATCACCACTAGGAGTGCTGCCAACATGTAATTCGCTATGAGTGAGGATCCGCCGGCGGCCATGTACGGAAGAGTCAAACCCGTAAGTGGGATGACTAACGTGATGCCTCCCACCACGGTGAACACCTGGAAGGCCATGGTGAACACGAGGCCCGATGCGAGAAGCTTGCCGAACCCATCCTTGATTTTCATCGCAGTGATCATCCCGGCGGCGATGATGAGCAGATAGAGCATCAGAATGGCCATCAGACCGGTGAGGCCCAGCTCTTCGCCAAGTGCCGCGTAGATGTAGTCGGAGTTGGCGATCGGAGTGAGCGACGGGTGACCTTGCCCAAGGCCGGTGCCCATCAAGCCGCCTGATGCCAGGCCGAAAATACCCGTGACGAGCTGGTAGGATCCGCCGTACTCCTTGTTGTACTGCGCCGAGTCGAACGGGTGCAGCCAGGCGTCGACGCGCGCGCCGACATGGCTGAAAATATTGGCCGCGGCGAACGCGCCCACGGCGAACGCGATGAAACCAATCACAATCCAACTGGTGCGCCCCGTGGCCACGTACAACATGGACACGAACATGGCGAAGAACATCAACGACGTGCCCAAATCATGCTGCACGACCAGCACGCCCATCGACACGATCCACACCACGATGATAGGCCCAAGATCCTTGATGCGCGGCAGCTGCAGGCCCAGCACCTTCTTGCCACCGACCGCCAGCTGGTCGCGGTGGTCATACAGGTAGGAGGCGAAGAAAAACGCGAGGAACAGCTTCGCGAACTCGCTTGGCTGGAACGATCCCAAACCGGGAATCTTCACCCAAATGCGCGCGCCATACTGTTCGGAACCGATCACCGGAAGCATCGGTGACAGCAGCAACACCAAACCGATCACCATGCTGACGTACGAGAACCGCCTCAGCACACGGTAATCCTTCATGAAGATCACCAGCAGATTCGCCAAAACCAGCGCTATCGACAGCCAAAGCAACTGTTTGAACGCGACGGACGTGTTCGAATCCTGGTCGATGCGGGCGATCATCATGATGCCGGTGCCAGTCAGCACCATCACACAACACATGATCGCCTGGTTGGCATACGGCTGGAAACGCAGCGGCAATCCCCAGGAAGTCAGGAACAATGCGCCGACAAAAGCGAGCATCCACAAATAATTCTGCGGAAAACCGCCGGTGGTGCGTTCGAACATCTGGAAGAACGCGACGCCGCAAATCAGCATGCTGAACAGCAGCAGGCCGAATTGCTTCAGACGGGTTGCCATCATGACTGGTCACCGCCTGACTTGTTTGCCGAAGCGTCGTCCGATTTGTCTGATTTGCCCGACGACTTGTCGGAAGTCGTACCAGAGGATTTGTTGTCGGATTCGCCGTTTGCCTTGTCTTGTTCCTTCTGCGCGGCTTCGTCCTGCTGTTGCTTCAGCTGCTTTTTGATCAGTCGCGTATGCGTTTTCGCCTCGCCGTACGTGTCGAAGGAAATGCCCTGCGCAAGCTGTTCCTGCCAGCTTGGCGGCAGTTCGCTCGTCTTCATATGAGTGTCGGTGACGGCGTGCGACAGCTGGAAGCCGAACAGGCTTGTCGGCACGCCTTGGAAAATCGCCACTTCGCCGTTGTCGTCGCCGATGTAGTACTTGGTTTGGCTCCAACGGTAGGTTGCGAACGCGCCGCCCGCCAGTCCCAGCAGTACCACGATGGTGACGATGATGGCGATCACACGGTTGCGTCGGGTGCGCGTGCGCTTCGTTTTGCGCTGTTCGATATGCTCGTTGCGGATGGCTTTGGCGACTTCCGGATCGTTCGGATCGGCGGAAATGCGGCCGTCGTCCTTCTGTACGACGGGGATTTCACCGGTGTCGGGATTGGTGCGGTCGCCGTTCTCCTCGCGTACCGTGGACGGTTGCGCCACGCGCTGTTCCGGAGGATTGTCGTCCTCGTTGGGATTCTTGCCGTTGCGCAGTGCGGCGGCACGGGCGGCAGGCGACTTCTTGCCCTCGCGCAGTGCGGGAGCGGATGCGACCGGCTCGTTGATGATGTCGGCGATCGGTTCAAGGCTTGCGCTGGCCGCGCCGCCAACCAATGGCGTCTGATGCGGCAGATCGAACGCGTCCGCGTCAAGGGCGAGCGTCGCGTCGGCGATGACCGCGGTGACGTTGTCGGTGCTGCCGGCACGAAGCGCCATCGAAACCAGCTGTTGTGCGCACTCCTCCTGATCGGAGCAGGCGGACAGCACCTCCTGCAATGTGGAATCCTCAAGCACGCCGCACAAACCGTCGGAGCAGAGCAGCCAGCGGTCGGCCGGATGTGCCTTGCGTATGGCGATGTCCGGACTCGAATCGATATCGAAATCACCCAGAACGCGCATCACGACGTTGCGCTGCGGATGGTTGCGCGCCTCGGCCTCGCTGATGCGGCCGGTGTCGATCAGATGCTGCACGTAGCTGTGGTCGGACGTCATGCGGATCAGACGGCCGTCATGCAGCAGATATGCGCGGGAATCGCCGATATGCGCCAAAACCCAATATCCGGCCACCAATGCGACCGACGTGACGGTGGTGCCCATGCCCGCGAGACGACGTTCGCGCTTCGCTTTGCCAACGATCGCGTCATGCGCGGCCATAACCGAGGTTTCCATCATGTGGGCGATAATCTGGACATCGCCCTGCACGTTGTCTTGCTCGATATGCGCCAATGAACGGATGGCGATGGTGGAGGCGGTGTCGCCTCCCGCATGGCCCCCCATGCCATCGCAGATGGCGATCAGATGCTCGCCGGCGAACGCGGAATCCTGGTTGTTGGAACGTACGGTACCCACATCGGAAACGACGGTGGAATACATGAACAGCGGTTGTGAAGCGGGAGAAGTCGGCAAACGGGTCACCTCAATTCAAAGGTGGTTGCGCCAATGCGTACGGGAACGCGCGATCCGAGAATCATCGGAGCGTTCAGACGCTGCTGGTTGACCACAGTGCCGTTGGTGGAACCCAGGTCTTCGATGGCCCACTTGCCGGTGGCGGGATCCGTATAGACGCGCGCATGGTGGGACGAGACGAATTCGTCGTCCAGAACCACGGTGTTCGAAGCGGAACGGCCAAGCGTGATGGTGTTGCCGGACAAAGGGACGGAACTGCCGGCAAGGGGGCCATCGATGATGACCAGCAAGGTGGGTTTGGCGCTTGATGTGGCGCTGACGACTGGTGCCGGGACGGCCACGGGCGCGGGCGCTTCGACGGCCTTGCGCGCGCGACGCTCCTTACGGCGATGAGCCCGCGACTTGCGCGGGCTGAGCGTTTCCACATCCCTGTACAGCGAACGCACCGTACAGGCCACGAAGATCCAGAGCAGTACGAGGAAGCCGTACTTGAGGATCGCGAAAGTAAGTTCAGTGAGCATAGAGGCAACTCCCGAGGTTGGGGTTGGTTACTCCTGATCCTGCGAAGAGGCCCAATACAGGATTCGGGTGCGGCCGATGGTGATCGTGTTGCCGTCGAGCAACGTGGCCGCCTCGACATGATGGCCTTCGACATACATGCCGTTGGTGGAGCCCAGATCGCGTGCGATGACGGTGTTGCCGTTGTCGGTGATGTCGATCTGCATGTGGCGGCGGGAGATGCCCGGATCGTCGATCACGATATCGCAGTCGGATCCGCGGCCGATGATGGTCTTGCTTTCCGTGAGCAGATACTGGTGTTCGCCGATTTCCAGCATCGGGCAGTCTTCGGTCTGCGCGTCGGTGGTGACGGGCACGGTATTGCCTTGCACGGATTCGCTCGTCAGCTTGAAATTGCTCTTGGTGAGGTCAAGGTCCTCTTCGAAGATCACCACGACCGGACCGACGAACGCGTAATGCTGGTCCTTCGCGTACTGGGTGAGGTTGTCGGCCAGCTCATTGGCCAACGCTTCCGCGCCCCATTCGACGATGTTGTTGAAATCCGGCGTGCTCAGCTTGAAACGGTACTCATTCGGCGCCACGGTACGGTCTCGCGTGACGGGCATGGCCTCTTTGTCAATCTCACGTTCCAGAGCGCTGGAAAGGTCGACGGGCTGCAGGTCCTTGGACCCGAACTTGGCGAAAACCCCGTTGACGGCGCCTTCCACGCTTTTCTCAAATCGGTCGAGAACACTCATGCTTGTCCCTTTCTATCCTCACCCATCCTACGCGGTAGAGCGCCGAGCGCCAATTCGTAAGTCCTTTAATTGCAAAAATTTCATGCATAAATCCATCCCCAGCATCATTTAGGGGGTATTTATCCGCGAATATGACTACCTTCGCCCCCGATTTCCACGATGCACGAATTCACGGAAGGTGGAATTGGGATGGTGCTAGGTTGGGAGCATGACAGATGCGATTCGACAGTTCCCCCGTAAAAAAGCACGTACCTTGCGATTTTCCTGCGGCGCTCCGCGTTCGGCGCGCGTGATTGCAGACGGCTCCCGCGCGCTGTTCCTGCGTTCCGACGGTCCGGAAGACACCGTCACCTCGCTGTGGATGAGCGTGATCGACGAAGACGGCAACATCGGTGAGATTCCGCTCGCCGATCCGCGCGTATTGCTTGCCGACGCCGACGCGGAAGACGTTCCGGCGGAAGAGAAGGCGCGACGCGAACGTGCGCGCGAAGGCGGATCCGGCATCGTCTCGTATTGCGTCGACGGTGCCGGCAACCGCGTGACCTTCACCATCAACGGGCAGCTTTTCCTCACCGACCTTACGGCGGGCGCGACGCGAGCCATCACGATAGAGGAAGATGAACTCAAACCGGTGCTGAACCCGCGCATCAGTCCCGACGGACGGCACATCATGTACACCACCGGCACGTATCTGGTGGACGTGGATCTCGCTAACGATGAAGAAACCGGCGACGCGATTTCGGTGGTCGCCTCGGCACCGCAGAACGGCGAATGGAAAATCGGATTGGCGGAATTCGCCGCAGGCGAAGAAATGGACCGCTACGACGGCTTCTGGTGGTCACCCGACTCCAAATACGTGCTCTTCGAAACCTACGACGAATCCCCCGAACCGATCTGGCATCTGTCGGACCCCGCGAATCCAACCAATCCGGCGCAAGCCAACCGCTATCCGCAAGCGTTGACCGCCAATGCCGACGTGCGGCTGACCCTGCTGGAACTCGGCTACGACAGCGACAACTGCTGCTACGGGGCAATCGCCAACGAAGTGCAGTGGGACCATGAATCCTACGAATATCTGGCCGCCGTAAGCTGGCGTGAAGGCCACGATCCGATCATCCTTGTGCAAGACCGCCTCCAGCAGCACGATCAGGTGCTCGCCATCCATGTAGGCGAGCCGATCGCCACCATGCGTGACGCGGAAAACGGCTTCACCGACGACAATGGCGACGAGGTCGAAACCTTCTCCATCGCCATTCCCGAATACGCGGAAGGCGAACGCCCCGGCACCACGCGCGTGCTTGAGGAACACGGCAACGACTACTGGCTCGACCTCATCCACGGCACCCCTGCATTCACTCCGGATGGACGCTTGATCTGCGCGATGAACGACATGGACGTCGATACGAACCGACTCACCATTGATGGTACGCCCTTCACTCCGGCCGGACTGCAGGTGCGCGAAGTGCTCGACGTGACCGACGACGACGTGCTATGCGTGGTGCAGCGCACCCCTGAAATCCTGCCTGAAAGCGACCTGCCGTTCCTCTGGCAGTCGAATGCCTCCGACCATGACGCCCGCAGCTTCGACGTGGTGTCGATCCGCTATGACGGCACATGGGAACCCCTCACCTACGCGCCCGGCCAGTGGAGCATGTCTCGCGCCGGCAACGGCTGCGTGGTGACCGGACGGGGCATGGACGACGCAACCGTGCAAATGCAGCATTGCATGAACATCGCCACAACCGACGAAAATGGTACGGACGTGGCGTCAATGGTGGTCGCACCAATCGAAAACCATGCCGAAACCCCCGGATTCACGCCGAACGTGCACTTCACCCGACTCGGCGAACGTGAGCTGTACACGGCGATCGTGCTGCCCTCATCCGATAGTGAATACGCGCACGAAGCCATCCTGCCGGTACTCATGAAACCCTACGGAGGCCCCGGCTTCCAACAGGTCATCGAAAGTCAATCCTTCTATTGGGACGCGCAATGGTGGGCCGACCAAGGCTACATCGTGGTCACCACCGACGGACGCGGCACCACCGGACGCGGCCCGCAATGGGACCGCGCCATCTACGAAACCATGAAATCCGTAACGCTCGAAGACCAGATCGACGCCGTGCGCGCGTTGCCGGAAGCGTTGGAAGCGCTGGCTGGCGAGAATGCGGCAGCCAACGTTCCGCAACCCGATCTCAGCCGCGTCGCCATGATCGGCTGGTCGTACGGCGGATTCCTCTCCGCGCTCGCCGTGTTGGAGGCGCCGGAAACGTTCGCCGCGGCCTGCGCGGGCGCGCCTCCGACCGACTGGACGCTGTACGACACGCATTACACCGAACGCTATCTCGGCCTTGACTCGGCCGTGTACGAACGCAACAGCATCATCGCCGACGCGCCGCAGCTTGATCGCCCGCTCATGCTCATCCACGGGTTCGCCGACGACAATGTGACGATCGCGCACAGCCTGCGCCTGAGCCAGGCGCTGATGGCAACCGGACGTAAGCACACGTTCCTGCCGCTGACCGGCATCACGCACATGACCAACGACGAGACGGTTGCCGAAAATCTGCTGATCCTGCAGCGCGATTTCCTTGCGGAAGCGTTGGGGTGACGGCACCGTGACGACAGTGCAGTAACGGTAACGGCAACATCGCAAACGAAAGTGCTGCAAAGCGCCGTAGGAAGACAAAACGCGTTCCCCTGCGACTTCCGGACTGCCAAGCATCCGAACGTCGTGGGCGAACGCGCTCCCTTCTCGAATGCCAACATAAAACAGGCGAAAACGACTTCGCAAGCGAGGGGGTACCACATTTGTGTACCCCCCCCCTAAAAAAATCTGGGCTTGAAAAAGATGGAAATCGGTGGATCGGGCTCGTCCTAACCCTGATCCGCAGCTATGGTCAAACCTGCACTTGTTCAAGCAAACCGGGCGAATCGTCGATGACGGTCACCGGAATGTACGCAAACAACGTCCAACTGCCGTCCTGCGCAGACGTGGTGAGCGTGCCCTGATACGATTCGAGCTGCTTCTTGAACGAGGCGAGCCCGTGGCCGCCCGGTAGTTCGTCATCGCGCTCGTCAGCTCCAGCCATGTCCTCTTTCATGGGATTGATTTGCGTGATTTCGATGGCATTTGGCCGGAGCATCACCGAAAGATCGACCTTGCTTCCCGGAGCGGCATGGCGTGCGATATTCGCATAGATCTCGCGCAGCAGATTATTGGCAAGTTCGGCGATTGCTTGCGATGCGCTCGGCTTGCCGCCCGCGCAGTGCCGGATGGACGTGATATTGAAGCCAAGCTTGCGCAAGCGACGATCGCCGTCATCCAGTGTTGCTCGCAGCAGATTGGCCAACGCTTCGCCGTCGGCGTCGCCGGGGAGAGTGGTGGCGTCCATATTCAATTCGTCGATGACGCGATGCACGTTCGTCAATGCGGAAAGAATATATTCGTTGATTTGACGCCAGTCTTCGGCATCGGCTGTTGTGGTTGCCGTAGTTGTGGTTGCGTTGGCAGGGTCAGCAGCGACGCCAGGGCCGCTAGAGTTGCCACCGATATGCCGTTGCGCCACAAACGACGCTGCTGACAAATCGCCCGTCACCGCATCGTGAATGGCATCGGCAATGCGTGCGCGGCTTTCCAATTCCTGCAGACGATTCTTGTTCTGCGCCGCTTCGAAGCTTTTCTGCGTTGTTTTTTCGCTCCAACTCAACGTCCGACCAAGCAGTAGCACCATGGCATACATGCTGACCATGGCGACGGGGTTGGTATTTGGGTCAGGGGGGTCAATCAGCAGAATGTTAACAACGTAATATATGAGTAACGTTGCCACGATAATGGCATTAGTGCTGTATGCGAGCATGCCATAGGCGTAAAGCTGCGCGGGAAGAGAATTTCCCAAATGCGCGTAGGGAGTAAACAGATCGCCTATGGAGGCAATCACGAGAATCGCCACCGATGTACTTTTCAGAAACAGCGGAGACAGTACGAGCGCCGTAACCAGCATCGCAACCCATATCACGCCAAATATGTCGGTAGGAGGCTCGTAGCAAACGCCGTATATGGTCCATGCAAGCACGATCAGCATAATGGCGAAACGGATTGGATGCCACAGGTTCGGATGCTGCGTGCGCATACGGTTGCGCCACGCAATGTACTGAGTTGCGGGTTTAGAGCGCATTGGACCTCACCCACAGTGCCACTGTCTGACGCGAGGTCTTGCAGTTGAGTTTTCTTAAAATACTTTGCATATGTTTGCGGATGGTGGCTTCGGAAATCCCCAAACGCTCGGCGATGTCCCGGTCAAGCATGCCCTCCGCGCACAAGGAAATAATCTGCTCCTCACGAACGGTAAGCGCGGGAGTGGTCTCAGCCTCCCTGCTGATACGCAGATTGGCCAACGCAGGCGGCTCAAATCCCTCCATCACCTCGCCATTGCACATACGCATAATAATCTGCGCCAACTGGTCGGCATTCTCCTTACCAACCAACCCTTGCGCACCAGCCTCAACCAGCTTGTCCCGATAACTATTGATGGAAAAACTGGTTGCACCGAGAATCGGCATGCGCTGGCCCATCAAACGCAACCGACGACACGTGGCGGGGCCTTGCAATCCCTCCATCGACATATCGAGAATCAACAAACTGACATGGCCGTTCGCATCCTGGCAACGTTCTATCGCCTCACAGCCTGAAGTCGCCGTCCACACCACATACGCGGTCGGCACTTTGCTGGCAATGACGGCACTGAGCGAATCCAGCGCTCGCGGATCATTGTCGACCAGCGCGATGCGGTGAATCTTGGGATGCTTTTCCCGCGTGGACATCATGCGATCACTTTCCTTTTCCGCACAGCCATTGCAGCCATGTTGGGCAGTTGGAATCTTGGGCAGCGGAGATATCACCGTTGTTGTCAACGGGAGTTGCCGCCGCGTACGCATACGTTGGTGTGCCGGTGAGAGACAGCGTTACCACCATCAGCAGTGAAACGAACTTCATACCTCCATAGTATGCGAGGATGGCGCGCGGGGGTGACGATTCGGTTGTTCCGGTACGCCGTTGATGCACTGACGCATCGTTATACAGCGCGTATGCCTGTGCTTAGTTTCGTCTTGGCGCCGTTCGCCTAAGATGGAACCATGACTATCACGCTCATCGACGAGGCGCGCTATGACGCCGAAATGGACGCTACGGTGCTGCCTGCGCTGCAGGCTTGCATGACGGAAGGTTGGATGGAACCGGCCACCGTCGATTGGGAAGGCAAGGCGTTGCCCAAGTTGGAGCGCCCCGGCCGGTTGCATTACTACCGCTACGACGCGCGCACATTCGACGCGTTGCGCGAGGAAGGCGCTTCGGGCGTATTTCGTGGCACGATCGTCATTTCGCACGGATTCACCGAATTCGGACGCAAATACAGCGAAATGGTGTGGTACTTTCTGTTGGCCGGCTATTCGGTGTGCGTGTTCGAGCATCGCGGGCATGGCCATTCCGCGCACGATATGAGCAATCCAAGTTTGGTATGGATTGACGATTGGCGGCGATATGTGGCCGATTTCGCCACGTTTGCACAGACTGTGGGGCGTGAGGCGGCGGATGGTGGCCCAATGTACCTGTACTGCCATTCCATGGGCGGCGGCATCGGCGCGGCCGCGCTGGAACGTTACCCGTCGCTGTTCGACAAGGCGGTGCTGTCCGCGCCGATGATCGCGCCGGTGGTCGGCATGCCGACGTGGGTCGCACGCATTGTGGTCGGCGTAATCTGCGGGCTTGGCTTCGGCAAATCGCGTGTGTTCGGGCATACCGATTTCGACGGCAACCTCAATCTCGACGACTACCGCGGGGCCTCGGAGGCACGCATCCGCTGGTTCCACAAGCAACGTTTGGCGGACGTGACGTGCCAGACCAACGCGGCCACGTTCGATTGGGCAAACCAGGCGATGGCGCTTTCCCGAGCCGTGCTCAAACCTGACATGTGTGGAGCTATCGAAGCTCCGGTATTGCTATTCCAAGCCGGACGCGACGTGTGGGTGCTCAACGGACCACAAGATGACTTCGTCGAACGTGTGCGAGAAGGCGGCGGTTCCATCGAAAAAGTGCGATACAGCCAGTCATTGCACGAAATTTTCTCCATGCCGAATGCCGTGCTCGGATCATATCTCGGCAAAATCCTCGATTTTTTGTCAGCGCCGAACGCAAGCTTGGCGGAATAAATCTGTTTTGCATAACTGACGTTTAATATGCGTACCGTGTGCGTTACAATCGCCGTGAATTTGCCGTGAAAGCCGTGGAGAGAGCGAGGACAGGCCGTGGCAAAGCAAACGTCGGGACAGGCGTCGCAATCGCAGAAAACTTCCGAATCGCAAAAAACCGCGAAAAAAACTACGAAAAAAACGGAACATGTGCTGGAACAGACGCCGAAAAGCCTGCTCATCGGCACTGGCATGACATTGCTGGGCGGTGCCATGTGGGGTATGAACAGCACCGTGGCCAAACTGCTGATGCGCGACTACCAGCTGGATCCGATCTGGCTTTCCTGCGTACGCGCGCTATTCGCCAGCCTGATCTTCCTGGTCGGATCGGCCATCACCACACCGCAGAAACTCGCCGGAGCGGTCAAAGACGTCAAATCGTATCCGAAATATCTGGTCACGACACTGATCTGCGTGCTTCTGGTGCAGGTCTCCTACCTGATGACCATCGACTGGACGAACTCCGGAACCGCCACCGTATTGCAGACGCTCAACCTGATCTTCGTGCTCGCCTGGGTATGCCTGCGCGGCAAACGACTGCCCCTCAAGCGTGAATTGGTCGGCGTGCTCCTGGCGTTCGCAGGCACGTTCCTCATCGCCACCGGCGGCAACTTCGCCTCGCTGTCGTTGCCATGGCAGGGGCTCGCATGGGGACTGGTTGACGCGGTGAGCACCGCGGCCATGTCCATCCTGCCGGTCGTGCTCATGCTCAAATGGGGCAACATGACCATCAACGGCATCACATTCCTCATGTCCGGACTCATATTATGCCCGTTCGCGCAACCGTGGGCGAACATTCCCGCACTGGACGCGCGAGGCGTGCTTCTGCTGCTCTACACCATCGTATGCGGCACGTTCCTCGCGTTCTGGCTCTACATGGCAGGCGTGATGCGCGTCGGCGCGGTGCGTGCCACCATGCTCGGCACCAGCGAACCGGTCATGGCCACCATCACCGCAGTGGCATGGGCCGGCGAAACGTTCACCTTCACCGACCTGACCGGCTTCGCCATGATCATCATCATGGTCTTCCTCGTGCGCTGACCGCTCGCCATAGCCATAAACTGTCCGATTCTGGAGAATCGGACATCCAGAACGCAAAACCCATACCTTAGTTGTCCGTTTCTCCAGAATCGGACAACTAAACAGGTAAAACTGCCCCACAGTTGTCCGTTTCTCCAGAATCGGACACTTATGGTGCGCACGTCGGTGCCGGCGAGCACGTCGGCCAGATGCTTGGCAGTGTTCGGGATTGCCGGCAGAGTCTCTTCGGTCCAAGCGCCGACCGCGTTCACGACCACGTCGAATACTCGCTGACTGAAGTCGGCGAAAGCCTGCGCCCGATCATCGATGCGATGAAGACATGGGGGAACCATTACCGAAACGAACACGAGTTCTGATTGTTCCAGTCACTGGAGTTGTCGGGAGCCGCTGAGCTCTACTGCCGCTTGGGAAACGAAAAGGCCGGAACCTTTCGGCTCCGGCCTTTCACCATGGTGCGAGCGGGGGGAGTTGAACCCCCACGAGCATACACTCACTGCCACCTGAAGACAGCGCGTCTACCATTCCGCCACGCTCGCAGACAATCGACTAATCTACACCAAAACCTGCGCAACCTCAAATCGGCGTGTCGCGCCGCCATTTTCCGTAGGAAAATTCAAGCGGCGCGACGCGAGGAGGGAGGAAGCCCTGTGGGCTTCCGTACGACGGAGCCATCCTTGATCCCGCCATTTTCCGTAGGAAAATTCAAGCGGCGCGACGTGAGGAGGGAGGAAGCCCTGTGGGCTTCCGTACGACGGAGCCATCCTTGATCCCGCCATTTTCCGTAGGAAAATTCAAGCGGCGCGACGCTCTGTGTGTCCGATTCTGGCGTTTCGGACATCCAGCGAGTGTTTTTAGGTTGCTTACTTGTCCGTTTCTCCAGAATCGGACAAGTAGAACGTGAGATAAGCATTGTGGTTGTCCGTTTCGCCCGAATCGGACATGTAGGGCATGAAACATGTGGTGTGGTTGTCCGATTCTCCAGAATCGGACACATCTGGTGACAAGTCTGAGAACGAGACGGCGAGTGCGGGCTCGCCATGCATGAAAAGGCGCCGACGGGTTTGTTCGTCGGCGCCTTGGAATGCGGAAGTATGGCTCAGCATTCGTTTGGGTGGAAGGCCCAAGTGAAATGCATCATCCGCGGGAACCGTTGGCGTAGAAGCGGGCCAGGGTTTCGTCGCGGAATTCGTCGAAATATCCGCCGTCAATCGACGCGCGAATATCGTCCAGCAGCTTCACGAAGAAATGCTCGTTGTGGATCGTCGCCAATGTGAAACCGTTGAATTCGCGGGCACGCAACGCATGATCCACGTAAGCGCGCGAATAATGCGTGCATGTGTAGCAATCGCAGCCCTCTTCAAGTGGGCCAAAATCATGCTTGAATTGCGCGCGCTTGATGTTGTAACGTCCGCCGCGCGTGAAAATCGCGCCATTTCGGCCGCAACGCGCCGGTGCGACGCAATCGAACGTGTCTCCACCATTCTCGACGCATGCGAAAATATCGTCGACTGCGGCGATGCCGAGCACGTGGCGCGGTCGGCTTTCCGGCATCGCATCGCAAATCCAGGCGCAAGTGTCGCCGATAATGCGCTTCTCGATCGCACCTCCAATACCGACGCCGTCGAAATCCAACGAAGCGATCTGTTCGGCCGCATGCCTGCGCAAATCCTCATAATTCGCGCCCTGTACCACGCCATACAGCGCCTGATACGGCTTGCCGACGCGCTCTTCGGTAAGTCTCTTATGCTCGGCAACGCAACGCTGCGCCCAACGGTAGGTGCGTTCCACGGAACGCTCCTGGTAGCCGCGCGTGTTCATCAGTGTGGTCAGCTCGTCGAACGCGAACATGATGTCGGCGCCGATCTTATGCTGGATTCCCATTGAAATTTCGGCGGAAAAACGGTGCAGTGAGCCGTTGAGCGGCGATTTGAACGTTACACCGTCCTCGTCCACGAACGCGAGACGCTCCTTGCCTTCGGCGATCACGTCGTCTGATTTCATGCCGGTCACATCCATGGCGAGGGTTTTCTTGAAGCCTGCGCCGAGCGAAAGCACTTGGAAACCGCCGGAATCGGTGAAGGTCGGACCGTTCCAGTTCATGAATTTGGCAAGGCCGCCGGCTTCGTCGAGCACTTGCTCGCCGGGGCGTTCATACAGGTGAAACGCGTTGGACAGCAGGCATTGCGCGCCGAGGTCCTTCATGGTTTCGGGCAGAACGGCTTTCATCGCGGCCTGCGTGGCCACGGGCACGAACGCTGGAGTGTGAATATCGCCGTGGGGGGTGTGAATGATGCCGGTGCGACCATATCGTGCGCCGCCTCGCCCCTTACCGTCCGCCGCGTCGGGAAGGCGGTTTTTCTGTTCGAAATAGAAGGCGTCGCGGCGGCCCGGCTTGCCTGGTTCCGCTCCACGCGGATGTTCGATGAGATTTTCGGACACTGCGGTTGCCGCGTTTTGCGTGTCTTGCGCTGTGTCGGTAGATGATTCGGTAAGGCTTGTCATGCGGAATATTTTATGCGATAGCGGCGATTCTTGAAAGTGCTGCAAAGAATGCGATCGGTGAAATGAAAACAAGGAAGATGTGGAAAGTGCGATGAAGGTGCCGATCGCATTTTGGTGCGATTTTCAGATTCAATGGTGATGTTGAACGTATTTGGCTGCTACTTTCAACAAACATTCAGGAAACTTCCAGAGCGAGTATCTTTACTCATAGATAGCAGTTCGAGCGGCACGATTGCTGATTTGTGAAATGCCGCGAGACGAATAAGGAGCGAAAATGGCTGAAGAGAACGACCAGAACGCCGTGCAGCCGCAGAATGACGAACAACAGACCGTGCCGATGCCGTCGGTTGATGCGCAACAGACGCAAACTTACGCAGGTGAGCCGTATGCTGCAGAGTCGGCTACCGAACCGATTGACGTGCAGGGCGGTATTGAGGATCAGCCGACGGCCGCCATGCCAGTTGCGAACGATGGCGCTTCGGCGGAATCCGCGGCTGCGGCGGGCGATACGCCGGATTATGCTTCCGCGGCGGGCGAACGTACCGTGGTTGGCGGTTCCACGCAGGATGCGCCGGCCCAGCAGTACCGTCCGGCACCGGAATATGGTGCGTACGGTCCCGTGCCGACGCAGCCGGCTGATGGCACCGCAGCCGCGAACGATACTGCGAATGGTGCGCCGAACATGCCTCCGCAGCCGCAATATGGCGCGTACGGGCAGGCTTCCGGACAGCAGCCGCAGCGGCCTCGCAATCCTTTCTTCGGGAATCCGTATGTGGGTGGAAATCAGCAGAACGATCAGCAGAACGCGCAATCGAATAACGGCAATCCATTCATGAAGCCCGCTGCGCAAGGCGGTGCCAACGTGCCGCCAGCAGCGCCGAATACTCCCAATAACGGCAACCCGTTTGGGAATCCGAATAACGGTAATCCGTTCGGTGCCCCGCAGCAGAATGGCGCAGCAACCAAGCCGAAGTCCGCTTCCGGCGTGACCGGGCATGTGATGACCGGCGTGGTGGCGGCCCTCGTCTCCGCGGCATTGTGCCTCGGCGTCGGCTACGCGGCAATCACCAATGGATGGGTGACCGTACCCACCTCCAGCTCACTGACCAGCGTGAAGTCCAACACGTCCGGATCCGGTTCGGCGAAAGCCAAATCCGGCGAGGCCGCGGACTGGAGCGCGGTGGCGAAAGAAGTGTCCGATTCTGTGGTGTCCATTGACGTGGCAACCAGCGACGGCAGCGCCAAAGGCTCCGGCGCAATCATCAGCGACAAAGGCTACATCGTCACCAACAACCATGTGATTTCCGGCGCGAAGCAGATTCAAGTGACGCTCGCCAACGGCACCATCTACTCAGCGCAAATCGTCGGCACCGACACCACCACCGATCTGGCCGTAATCAAACTCGACAATCCGCCGAGCAATCTGAAAGCCGCAGAATTTGCCGATTCCGACAATCTTGCCGTGGGTGAATCCGTGATGGCCATCGGCAATCCGCTCGGCTACGATGACACCGCAACCGTCGGCATCGTTTCCGCGCTCAACCGCCCGGTGACCGTGTCCGATGACAACAACAACGACATCGTCACCAACGCCGTGCAGATTGACGCGGCCGTCAACCCAGGCAATTCCGGCGGTCCGACCTTCAATGCGGCCGGCCAGGTGATCGGCATCAACTCATCCATCGCATCCACCACAACGTCTTCCGGCACCGCCGGATCCATCGGCATCGGCTTCGCCATTCCGTCGAACCTGGTAAAGCGTGTGGCTAACGAGATCATCGACAACGGCACCGTGCAGCACGTGGCGCTCGGCGTCACCATCAAGAGCTCCACGGTTGAGGCGGACGGCGTGACCCGCGGTTGCACGCAGGTGCAGTCCGTGGTCGACAACAGCCCGGCGGCCAAGGCCGGAGTGAAGGCCGGCGACTCCATCGTGGCGTTCAACGGCAAGGCGGTGAACAACAACTATTCGCTGCTCGGCTACGTGCGCGCCTCCGCCATGAACGACAAGGTGACATTGACGGTCGTGCGCGACGGCAACACCATGGAGCTTGACGTGACACTCGACCAGGAGGAATCCCAAACGAACTCCGCCAACAGCCAGAACCAGCGGAACAACGGCAATGATGGCCAGAGCCAGAACGGCAATGGCAACGGTTACGGTAATGACGGCAACGGCAACGGAAATGGACAGAGCGACGGCAACGGCTACGGTGACGGTGGCGGCCTGTTCGACCCGTTCGGCCTGTGGTAAAGCGAGATGTTGATGCGGTGCGTGAATTGACGGACGCAAGTTGTTGCGGTGCGCAAGTCAAGACTGTTGGGCTGGCTAAAACGTTTCGCGACATGCGAACGGACGGAAGCCACCCGATAGGCTGACGGCGAAGACGCGGCTGGCACCACGAAATCGCAAGTACAACGAAAACCGCGAAAATCAACAAAAAGCAAGCCAAAAGAAGCATGCAATAAGGGCTGTGTGAGCAATCGCACAGCCCTTATTGCTGTATTGCGGCACAAAAATCGCAAATATTTGCTATGCTGAAAATATCTTTTTACGCCGTGTATCGATGGCTCGCGCGGGCGAGGCGCCGATGGGTTAACAAGGCGTCCGATACGAGCGTAAGGAGATTCTCATGCGTAGAATCATCGATATTTGCTGGCGACTGTGCAAACAGGTTCCGTTACTGCCGATTACCATTCTGTCCGCGATTCCGTTGGCATTGCTGGGGGAGTGGAAGCCGTGGGGCGAGGCTGCGTGGGATTCGTGGATTTCGCAAGTCGGCGTTGACGGGTTGAGTGCGTTCAATCCGGGCGTTGGGCAGTGGATTGTGATCGCGTTGGTTGCGTACACGATTGTGGTGACGGTACGCGGCATGATCGACGATCTGCGGCACGGGCATGTTGGCGTCGATCTGCTGGCGGTCGTCGCGATTGCGTCGACGGTCGCAGTGCAGGAATATTGGGCCGCATGGGCCGTGGTGCTGATGATCTCGTCCGGCGAGGCGATCGAGGAATTCGCGCAGTCAAAGGCCGAAAGCAACCTGACCGCGCTGATCGACGCGGCACCGCGAACCGCGCACGTGGTCGTGCTGCCCGGCATGCGGGGGCATGTGCACGCGTCGGGCAGCGAGCATACGGCCGACGTGAC
This sequence comes from Bifidobacterium hominis, assembly GCF_040095915.1. Taxonomy (NCBI): domain Bacteria; kingdom Bacillati; phylum Actinomycetota; class Actinomycetes; order Bifidobacteriales; family Bifidobacteriaceae; genus Bifidobacterium; species Bifidobacterium hominis. Next base: position 90,196 of record NZ_JBBMFR010000003.1, read on the forward strand.
CGCCGACGGATTTCGTACTGTCAGAGTGTCCGATTCTGGAGAAACGGACAACCAAGACGGTGAAAAGCGTGCTTTTGCGTCTGAATCTCCAGAAACGGACACAAAAGGTGCCGCGCAGACGTATGATGCGGCTGGAGAGCGTTTCGAAACGGTCCCCGTTGATCGGGTACAGCTCGGCGACGTGATCCTGGTGTTGCCCGGCGAAACGGTGCCGGTCGACGGTGAGCTGCTGTCGGGCGTGGCCACGTTGGACCTAAGCAACATCAACGGCGAGCCCGTTCCCCGCGAAGTATATGCGGGCGCTCGCGTGATGTCCGGTGCGGTCAATGGCTCCACAACATTGACCATGCGCGCCACGCAACTTGCGCACGATTCGCAATACCAGAAGATCCTGGAGCTGGTCTCGTCGGCGCAAGAGTCGCGCCCCGCTGTCGTGAAGACCGCGGATATGCTTGCAGTGCCGTTTACCGTGCTTTCGCTTGCGATTGCTGGGATTGCATGGGCGATTTCCGGATTGCCGCTGCGATTTGCGCAAGTATTGGTGCTTGCTACGCCGTGTCCGCTGTTGATTGCCGCGCCGGTCGCATATGTGGCTGGAACCGGGCGACTTGCCAAAGCGGGAATCCTGATCAAAGCGCAGGATGTGCTGGAAAATCTAGGTCGCGTATCGCATATTTTCTTCGACAAAACCGGCACGCTCACCGTCAAGCAGCCGCAGGTCGTACGTGTAGAGAAGCCGTTTGAGACGAGTTCGCCGTTCAATGAGGACCATATTCTCATGATGGCTAGCGTGGTGGAAGGCTATTCGGTGCACATTCTGTCGAAAGGCATCGCGGCGGCCGGACGCAAGGCTATGGATGATTTGTATGCGCGGTATGCGGCGGGGCAGAGGCTGTGCGTCGAGCGCGATTTGCCGGGGCACGGGCGCGACTATCCGGTGGTGAAGAACATTGTAGAGGAGTCCGGCAAGGGTATATCCGGCGAAGTGAACGGGCATCAGGTGCGCGTGGGGCGGTTCGCATACGTGACGGCTGACGAATCCGGATTCATGCCGGTGCTGCATATGCCGGATGCGACGTATTACGTGTCCGATTCTGCCGAATCGGACAAACGGGAGACTCAGAATGCGCTGCGGATGTCCGATTCACCAGAAACGGACATCCAGAGGGCTAAAACGTGTGTTTACTTGTCTGATTCTCCAGAATCGGACACTATGGGAGTGAGGAACGGGGTGCCTGACGATGCGCAGCCTGCAGCCGCGCCCTCTACTTCCGCGTCCGTCGCAACCCAATCCGCCGCTCGCAAGCCTGAAACCGCAAACTCGCTGTTTGCCCCGCTCGCTCCTGACGAAATGGCTGCATACGTGGCGATTGACGGCCGTCTTGCCGCCCGCATCGTACTTCGTGACGTGCCTCGCGAGAATGCGAAGCGTTCTTTGGCTCGCCTGCACGAGTTGGGTGTCAAGGAACTGTCCATGCTTACCGGCGACAAGGCTGCGTCCGCCCGCATCATCGCAAACGAAGTCGGTATCGACGACGTGCAGTCCGAACTGTTCCCTGAAGACAAGGTTGCCGCCGTCAAGAGCGCCACTGAATCCAAGCACCAGAAGCTGTTGTTGTGGAATCGCATCAAGCAACTCGTAACCGGCGAATCCAAGAATCGTCAAATCACCATGATGGTCGGTGACGGCGTCAACGACGCCCCCGTACTTGCGGTTGCTGATATCGGCATGGCCATGACCGACGGCACGTCCACCGCGGCTTCCGAATCTGCGCAAGTGGTCATCATGAATGACGACATCGCGTCCGTTCCGCGGGCCATCGCCATCGCGCGCCGCACGAAAAAGGTGATGTTGCAGGCGGTGCTAATCGGCCTCGGCCTTGCGATTATCGGCATGATCGCGGCCGCGTTCAATCTGATTCCCGTGGTTGTCGGCGCGTTCATGCAGGAAGCGATTGATGTTGTCAGCATTCTGTGGGCGCTCACCGTGCTTTTCGACCGTGGCGAATCAGCCTGATTGCGCCTCGAAACCCCGTATCTCGCCTATATATGGCAGATTTGGAGGTCTGTCAGCAAGTATTTCGCTTATATCTGGCAGGTCCATATGAGAAAACCGGACTTAGGGGGCGAGAATACACCCTCTAAGTCCGGTTTCTCAAAACAGCTCTGCCATACATAACGCAGATAGCTCCGGACGAACTTCGGAATCTGCCATACATAACGCAGATAGCTCCGGACGAACTTCGGAATCTGCCATACATAAGGCATGTATAAGGCAGATTCGGAAGTTTTGGGATTGTTTACAGCGAGCTCGGGGAGATTTCTCCAGCGATCGATGTGTGCATCCACTTGCCGAAGTCGGCTCCGGTCACGCCTTGAGACAGCAGGAACATGATTTTCGCATACGTGGCTTCCAGCGTCATATCGCCAGATCCAATTGCGCCGGCGCGTGCGATCGCATCACCCGTCTCGTAATGGCCGAGCAGTACTTCCGCCTGCTGGCACTGCGATGCAATCACAACGGGAACGCCATCATGCAGCACGTCGGCAATCACGTCAGTCAGTCCAGGCTCGTCGCTTGGCACATTGCCGACGCCGTACGCACGCAACAAAACCGCTTCCGGCCGCGGCGTAAGCATCGCTTCCAACCGTGCCGCGGAAATGCCGGGTGCCATATCGATCACCGCAACATCATGGCGAGAGTAAGGCTGAGGCGACGTCCAACCGCAGCCAACCGCAGCGGAATCGCCCGCATACCAATGCCATGGCGTGCCAGTGCGTGCCAGCGGGCCGACGGAAGGCGCCGAAAAACCTTCAAATGCCCAGCTCGACGACTTGCTCACACGATTGCCCGCAAACAGGTGATGTCCAAAAAACAGTCCCACACCGTGGAATCGTCCGCTCATCGCGGCATTCAGCGCGCCCGTGACATTCGCAGTGGCGTCCGACTCGATCTTGCCAAGCGGATGCTGTGAACCCGTGAAAATCACCGGCTTGCCAAAATCAGCCAACGCATACGCAAGCGCGGCGCTCGAATAGCTCATCGTATCGGTGCCATGCAACACCACGAACGCGTCGGCATCATCGCGGTGCGCACGCAAATCGTCGACCATCGTCTGCCAATTGTCGGGAGTCGCATTCGACGAGTCGATAAGAGGATCAAGCTCGGTGAACGTGAACAGGCTCGCGTCCATGTGCGCGTCCTCCAGCAGACGGAACAGCCATCCGCGAGTGTCGGCGCCCGGAATCAGGCCGTTCGGCGAGTCAATCATGCCGATAGTGCCGCCGGTATATGTGATGTGAATGCGCATTGCCACCTTCTTACGATTGCCTGGTACTTAATAAGTACTTGCTTGCGATTGCGGGATGGACGAATTCCGATATTTCGGATTCCTACATCCCGCGATTCTGCGACTACTTGCGATTGTACGTGCATCTGCCGCGCTCATCGCGTACGATTAATGCAGCCACACGTTGGATTCATCTGGATTCAGCGCAAACACCAACGCCAGTGCGCACAAGGCGAAGAAGTCGTAAGAAAGTGCATAAGCACCCCTGTCGCAAATGCAGGGAATGCATTAGGCTAGAGCGCGTGATTGAAACTCATGAACTTCGTATTGCTGTAATCGGCGCCGGCCCTGCAGGCGTCTACTCCTCTGACATTTTCCTGCGCCAGTTGAAGAAGCTCGGCGAGGAGCTCGGCCTCGGCACTGCCGCCCGAATCGACCTGTTCGAAAAGCTGCCGGTGCCGTTCGGTCTGGTGCGCTACGGCGTGGCCCCCGATCATCCGTCCATCAAATTCATCGCGTCGGCACTCGAAAAGACGCTCGACAATCCGGACATCCACCTGTACTGCGACGTGGAATTCGGCAAGGACGTGACGCTCGACGAACTGCTCGAACGTTACGATGCCGTGCTGTTCGCCACCGGTGCCGTCGAAGACAAGCCGCTTGGACTGCCGGGCGCCGATCTGGACGGCGTGTACGGCGCAGCCAAGTTCGTGGAATGGTACGACGGTTATCCGACCGGCGCTCGCGAATGGCCGCTTGAAGCTGAGGAAGTCGCCGTGATCGGCGGCGGCAACGTGGCCATGGACGTGGCTCGCGAGCTCATGCGCAATGCCGATGATCTGAAGGAGCGCACCGACATTCCGGACAACGTATATGAGGGCATCAAGTCCAACAAGGCTCGCGTGCTGCACTTGTTCATCCGTCGCGGTGTGGCGCAGGCCAAGTTCTCCGTGCAGGAATTGCGTGAGATGGAGAAGCTGCCGGGAGTGCAGCTGATCATCAACGAAGACGATTTCGATTTGGATGAAGACACGATTGAAGAGGCCGGCAAAGACAAGCTGACTCGTCAGATGGTCGAAGAGCTGTTCACGATTCGTGAGATGGCGGAAGACATGGAAGATGACGGTGACGTGGATTATGAGGGTAATCCGGCTGACCGCAAATATTACGTGCACTTCAATTCCGCTCCGGTCGAAGTGTTGGGTGAGGACGGCAAGGTCGTTGGCATCCGTGTGGAAAAGACCGAGACATCGGCGGACGGCAAGATGAGCCGTACCGGCGAATTCGAAGAGTATCCGGTGCAGGCTGTGTACCATGCGATCGGCTACAAACCGGCCACCGCGCCGGGCATTGCGTACGACGAGCGTCATGCGCACTTGGCGAACGCGAACGGTGACGGTCGTATCACTACGGCCGCTGAAGCCACGGATGAAGTGCGCGAGCGTCTGTATGCGACCGGTTGGGCGAAGCGTGGTCCGGTTGGCCTGATCGGCTCCACCAAGTCCGACGCACTGCTGATCGTGACCAATATGCTGGAGGATTTGTCGAAGGCTGCTGAAGGCGGTCGTGTGGCTGCCGATCGTGATCCGGAGTCCATCGACCGGCTGCTGGAATCGCGCGGTGTCAAGCCGATCGACTTCGCTGGCTGGAAGAAGATCGATGCGTTCGAACGTGCCGAGGGTGCGAAGGAAGGCCGTGAGCACAAGAAGGTCATCGATCCGGAGCAGATGCGCGCCCTGGCTCACGCTTAAGGTGGGTGTTTGGGATCTGATCTGATAGGTCCCAGGTTTCTTTCATGCGTCTTGGATGTCCGATTCTGGAGAATCGGTCACCCAAGACGCATTTTTTATCCTGTGCTTGTCTGTTTCTGGTGAATCGGACATCTGGAGTGTTCGAAACATGTTCTGTATGTCTGTTTCTGGTGAATTGGACATGTGATGTGGACGAAGGACTTGCTACTTGTCCGATTCTCCCGATTCGGTCGCCCAAAGGCCTCTTGGCATGCATCGGATGTCCGTTTCTGCAGAATCGGATATCCGGGGAGAAGCTGAGCATGCGAACTTCCGCAACTGCCCCCTAGTCCTTTCCGCAGTCCAGTCTCCAGCACATATCCAGCAAAAACTCAGGCTCCGTTTCTACGCTAGTGACCATGAACGGCAAATTGCGGGTGCATGGCCATTGCAATGGCTTGAAGACAACGCTGTTATTCGCGTTGATGTGGGGCGTCATCATGCTCATTTGGTGGGCGACCGGTGGCGGCCAGCGTACGCTTGGCATCTACATTCTCATCGGACTTGGCTCAACGTTCGCATCCTACTGGTTTTCCGACAAACTTGCGATCGCATCCATGCATGCGCAGGAAGTCAGCGAGCAGGAAGCGCCGGTACTGTACAAAATCGTGCGCGAACTATCGGCGAAGGCGGGCAAGCCGATGCCGCGTATTTATATCGCCCCAACCATGAGCCCCAATGCGTTCGCAACGGGACGCAATGAACGTCATGCGGCGGTCTGCTGCACGCAGGGCATTCTGCAGATGCTGAACGAACGCGAGATTCGCGGCGTACTTGGGCACGAGCTCATGCACGTGTACAATCACGATATCCTGACGTCCGCGATCGCTTCCGCAATGGCGACGGTCATTTCGTATCTCGGCTATTCGCTCATGTATTTCGGCGGCGGCAATTCGCGTGACGATCGCAATGGTTCATCTTCTAACGGTCTTGGATTGCTGGGTGTGCTGTTGAGCGCGATTCTTGCGCCGATTGCCGCTTCGCTTATTCAGATGGCGATTTCGCGTACGCGAGAATATGATGCCGACGAAGATGGTTCCATACTTACGGAAGATCCGGAAGCGCTCGCGTCCGCATTGAATAAGATCTCGAACGGCGGTGAGACGATGCCGATGCAGAAGACTGCCGGTACGCAGTCGGTTGCTGCGATGATGATTGCGAATCCGTTCTCTGCGGAAGGTTTTTCTCGCTTGTTTTCCACGCATCCGGCGACTGAGGATCGTATTGCCCGGTTGATGCAGATGAGTCAGGAGATGAAGGCGCGGGGCGTGCAGTCCGGCTATTTGGCTGGCGGTTATGCGACGAGCGGGTATGCTTCGGCGGATAACCGTCGGCAGGATGGGGATGTCTCTGGTGCCGGCTTCGGTGCGGGTGCAGGGGGATACTCCGGTGGGGGCTATTCGCGAGATTATTCGCAGAATCCCGTACAAGGCGGGTATGGTCGCTGATCGACGGCAATTGCAATGTCCGCAGGTTGCGCAAGCCCATGTGATTGCATAGGATTCCGCGCTGATTCTGTTGCGAGTTGTGTGCGTTTCCTGTTGTTGTTTCCTGCGGTGATGCATTGCAGAATATTCTGATGTCATCTGATGAGTGACATTAATGCTGTTGTGGTTGTTGCGCGTTGATTGATATGCGATTTGGCAAGTGGGTGACGGTATCGAATATCGGTCGATGGCCGTGAATCCTGCGAATGCATGCTAGACTAAATGATTGTGTCCAAAAGGCACATTTTTTGCGGATGTAGTTCATCGGTAGAACGAAAGCTTCCCAAGCTTTAAAGGCGGGTTCGACTCCCGTCATCCGCTCCATTCGAAACCCTTGGAATCGTTGGAATTCCAAGGTTTTTTCTATTGTCGTAAAAGACCCGTGAAGCCAACTTCGCGTCGCGCAACTGTCGGTTGCGTCGCAAAATTTGGTTGCGAATCGCAATGCAACCGCAAGATGGTGGCGTGGAACGCGACGTTTGTGACAAGCTGCTGATGCTTTGCGACATGTTCGGTGTGACGTTGGATGATTTGGTCATGGGCGACGTGTGCGCGTCGGCGGGCCGTGGAGGTGCGGGACGCGTGGGGCTGTGTGGATGCGGGACGCATGGACTTGGCTGCCGATACGGCTGGTGTGGCAGCGTCGGATGGGGTGGTTGACTCTGCTGTTGGTGCGGTTCCGGGGGTAATCGGGTTCGCGGCATCGCAGGTTGCAGGAGTGTCCGATTCTGCAGAATCGGACACTCGTGGAGGGCGATGGGTAGGCTGGAGCCCGTGAACACGAACCAGAAGTCCCCCTCCGATTCCGGCGCAAACCACCCCACCGGCAACTCCTGCAATCCGCTACTCGGCCATGCCATATCACACGCGGCGACACTCATCGGCCTGTTCGCAATCGTCCTGTGGGGCTTCATGGCCGGCCTCGTGCGACTCGTTTCCGAATCGTTCGGCGCCACGCTCGGCTCGGCGCTCATCTACACTGTCGGCGGCATGCTCCTGCTCATCGTGCGACGGCCGAAACCGATTAGCCAAGCGCCACGCAAGTACCTCGTCGCAGGCGGACTCATGTTCATTGCATACGAGACGTCGATCTCGCTGTCGATCGGTCTGGCCACAACGAACGCGCAATCTGTGGAAGTCAGCCTCGTCAATTATTTGTGGCCGACGCTGCTGGTACTGATGACCGCCGCCGTGTCGCACAAACGCGGCTCGGTCTCCGAAGCGCTGCCGGGTGCAATCGTAGCCACCGTCGGCGTGGCAATGGCGGTCGGCGGTGAAAACCTTGACGTGCAGGAAGCGGTTGCCAATATCGCCAGCAATCCATTGCCGTACGCGCTCGCGTTCGCAGGCGCCTTTATTTGGGCGATTTACGCGACCGTGACGCCATCGATGTCCGATGGTTACGATGGTACGACGATTTTCTTCTGTTGCGTTGCTGTTGTGCTGTGGATTATCCATTTCGTTTCGGGCGACGGTTTGCCAGCTGTAGCGCCTGGCATCGGCGGCTATATTTCGCTGCTCGCATGTGCCGCGTCGATTGCTGGCGGCTACGCGTGCTGGGGGTATGGCATGCTACATGGCAGTATGGAAACGCTTGCGATCGGTTCGTATGCGACGCCGCTGTTCTCCACTGCTTCCAGCACGCTCCTATTGGGCGTGACGTTGGGCATGCCATTCTGGATCGGTGTCGCGCTGGTGGTGGTCGGCTCGCTGATCAACGTGTGGTTTGCGCGACGCCGCTGATTGTCCGATTCTGCAGAATCGGACGCTTGTTGGTGTGTGAGGAGGCGACATGTGGGGTAGTGGCGGCGCAGAGGAGCGCCGGGATGGCGCAGCGGTACGTAAGGGAAGTGACCGGGCAAGACAATGCCCTTACGCATCCACGCTAGCTTAGGTTTTTGCCGGCTGGTATTTGGTGTGTGTTGCCGTTGGCGGTGATGGTGATGCGTCGCCAATGACGCGTCCATGTGTGCCAGCCGAAACCGATCTAAACCGGCTTAAACCAGCCCGTTCAAATCCACCTCGTCACATCACCTTGGTGGATTCCAGATTGCGGCTCACCCAGTTGTTCAACCGGATCACCGGCTTGCGCAACACCAATCCCAGCAGCAGCGAAGGAATCAGGAACAAGGCGAGATACACCATGTCAAGCAGGTACTCATTGCCGTACGATCCGGCCATCGCGGCGTGCATGGCATCGATGGCGTGCGGGAACGGTAGGAACGGGTAGAGCATTTGGAAGAACTTCGGCAGTGTCTCGATAGGGAACGTACCGCCCGAGCCGGCGACCTGCATCACCAGCAGCACCACGGCCACGGCCTTGCCGATATCGCCGAACGACACGGTCAGCGTATACACGATATTCGAGAACACGAGCGCGGCAAGCCACCCCACGGCAAGGAACTGCAGCGCATGATTCGCCTGCACGCCAAGGAAATACATGTCACCCAGGCAAACCAGTGTGCCCTGCAGCAACGCGAGCAGTGCGAAGATCGCGTACCGTCCGAAATACTCGTGGTCGAGGCGCAGTCCCCAACGTGAGGCGTTCCCCGGGCCGGACGGGCCGGCGACGCGCGGCAGCGTGTCGCCCAAGCCCAGCACATGCGCCTTCTCGCGGTTCGAAATTGTCACTTTCAGCATGGCGCACAGGATGATCGCACCCACCCAGATTGACAGGATCGTATAGAACGGCGCCATGGCCGAACCGTAGTTCGCGATCGGGTACACTGAGACGCGATGCAGTGCGACGGGCGCGGAAATCAGCGTGGACAGTGTGGACGCGTTGGCGGTGGCCAGTGCACGTAGTTCGTCCGATTCACCCGAATCGGACGAACTGGCGTCGTTGTCACCGTCGCCACCATCGCTGTTGCCGTCACCGGCGTTCCCGCCCGTCTCCAGCTTCGTGATCAGCTCCTTCACCGTCGCTGCCGACGAGTCGAGTTTCTTCGCGATCGCGCCGAGCGTGGAACGGATGGATGTCACATTCGTCCCCACGTCGCCCGTCACATCGTCCAGATCGTCGGCGGTGCCGCTCAGCTGGGTGATCATGCTGTCGGTTTGGGAGATCAGCGTGCTGACTGTGGAGGCGAGCGCGTCGATTTTCGGCTTGACGTTCGTGGCGTAATCGTCGCGCACATTGCTGATCGACTGCTTCGCGGAGGTGATGCGGTTCAGGATCTCCTTGCGGGAGCGTTCCGCGGCTGCGGTATCCTGCGTGACCTGCGTGGAAGCGTCTTTCAGCTGCTGCGCGAGCTTCTGCGAATCGCCTTTGGCGGCTTCCAGCAGCGTGATCTCCCGGTCGATGGCTTCCAGCAGTGCCTGTTTCGCGGAATCACTGTCCGGTAGTTGTTCCACCGATTCGTGCATGTGGTTGAGGCTTGTGATGTACGTGTCGTACAGCGATTCGCTGCTGGAGACTTGTTCGCTCAACGTTGTCAGCTGGCTGGCTGCGGTGTCTGAGTCCTTGCCGATCGCGTCGAACGCCTTGTTCACCTTGGCAGCTACTTGGTCGAACGCGCCTGACACCTGGTCGAGCGCGGTGTTCACTGAGGAGGTGACGTTTGCACCTGCCGAAGTGAACGACGTGGCACCTGATTTGCCTTGCTTCAACGCGTTCCGGGCCTGTTTGCCCGCCTTGGTCGCCGAGGCGAGCAGTTTGCCCGTGGAATCCACGATGTCGTTCGCCGAGCCGAGCAGCTGCGAATACGACGTTACCTGCTGCGATGCGCCGCTCAGCGTATCCGCCATGGTGGTGAGATTGCCGTTGAGGTTGCGCATGTATTCGGCCATTTGCGGGCTTTGCGAATAGTGTAGGATGCTTGAGGCCAGGTCGAGTCCGACTTGCGCGATCGTTTTGGCGAAGGTTTTGTCGATTGTGTTGACCACGGTTGTCGCGCCCTGATCGGTGATATGCGGGGCGATCGGGTTGATTTTCTCGTTCAGATAGTACTTGAGCTGCGCGTGTTTGATGTCGGGGGAGAACAGCGTCATCATGTCGGCGCTGAAACCTTTCGGAATTACGATCGCCGCATAGTATTCGCCGGATTTCACCCCGTCGATTGCCTTGTCGCTTTTCACGAATTGCCAGTCCAGCTGGTCGTTGGCGTGCAGTGTGCTGATGATGGTTTCGCCCACGTTGACGCGCACCGGTATGAGATCCGACTTGTAACCCTTGTCGTTATTGGCCACGGCGACCTTCAATGCCTTGGTGTTGCCGTAGGGATCCCAGCTGGCCGCGATGTTGAACCAGGCGTACAGCGCCGGTACCACCACCAGGCCCATCGAGACGATCACGGCGATCACGTTGCGGGTGGCGTGGCACATGTCCCGCTTGAAGATGCCCCAGATCATTTTCACTGTTCGTTCCCCTCCTCACGCAGACTCCTGCCAGCATTTCCGTCCGTGTTTCCAGCCGCATACTCAGCCGCATGTTCAGGCGCATGTCCGGCCGAACCACCATGCGCAGCTTCATACAGCCTCGTGCGTACGGCATGCATCGGCTTGTAATGCATGCCCGGCCGGAATAGCAGGTTCTCGTGCAGGATCGCGCTGCGGAACTCTTCCGCACTCATCGCTTCCTCGCCCAGATAATTCGCATACCGTTCGCGCAGATACTCCACCACGATGAGATACGTGTCGATGGCGATGATCGAAATGATCCAACCGAGCAGCATGGCGAGCTTCATGCGCGTGATGAATAGCAACAGCAGGAACACGAACGGCAGTACCGCCAGCGCGAGGAATCCCCAGCGCACCAGGCGCGGGTACAGGCGGAAGAAATGAATCGCCCGTCTGCGGGCGAGTTCGGGGAACTCCTCGGCGATCTGCTGCGCGGTCTCGGTGAGCCGCAACGGTTCCACCGTGCCTTCGTTATGTTCGGTGATCATCAGATCAGTGTCCGCCAGACGGTTGTCGAACAGGCGGTTGAGGTTCAACGCCAGCTTGCGGACGACCAAGCCGATGAACAGCGCCACAGGCAGATACCAGAACAGCGAGAGCATGTCGATCCAATAATGGTTGGCATACATGCCGCCGATCGGCCCGCGCATCGCGTTGATGCCGTAGGTGAACGGTAGGAACGGTTTCAGACGGCGGAAGAATTCCGGCATCATCTCGATGGGGTAGAGGCCTGCCGCGCCCGGAATCTGGATAATCACCAGAATCACGGCGACGGCCTTGCCGATATGCCGGAACGCCACGGCGAGCGCGTAAATGATGTTCACGTAGACGAACGAGGCGAAAATGCCGGCGAGGATGAACAGGAACGGATGCTCGCATTGGATGCCCAGCGCGAGATCGCCGATCGTGGCGATGATCGCCTGCAGGAATCCGACCGTGACGAACAGCAGCCAACGGCCCATATAGCCTTGGCGTGGCGTGTACATGCGGATCTTCTCATCGCGGTCCACTTCAAGCTTGTAGATCGCGACGAGCACGAATCCGCCGACCCATAGCGCAAGATTCGTGTAGAACGGCGTGACCGCGGAACCATAGTTTTTGACCGGGTAGAGGACCTGTTCGTCCAAATGCACCGGCTCGCCCACGAACGAGCCGACCTCGCTCGCGTCAAGTCCGAGCGCTTGGGAAAGCTGCTGGAACATCGCCGAACTGCTCAACGCGGCCACATCGGTGCGCGTGGTGTTGAGCTGTTTGGCGAGATTGGCGAGCTGCGTCTGCGTGCCAGCAATGGTGGTGTTCGTTTGGGTCACGGTGCGCGACAACTGGTCGAGCAGCCCGTTGCCCTGTTCCAGTGTGCTTTGCAGCGTGGTAAGCGTGCCGGACAGCGACCCATTGGCCAGGCTGAGTGTATCGAGCCCGGTGTTGAGATTCGGCATGACCGTGCCGGTGATGGTCGTGCGTGCGCTCGCCATCGACGCCGTGCCGTTTTTCGCCAGCGTGGTGACATCGTCGTTGAACCCGTTCGCGGTGTTCTTCCCCGCGTTGATCGCAGCCGTGGTGTCCTGATCGAAGGCGTCGATGCGCTGCTGCTGGAACGTCAGCTGTTTGCGGGCTTCGGCGAGTTGCGCGGAAAGATCCTTATACGTTTGGTTGTTCGGATCCAGCTGGCTGGCCTGCAACGCCTTCTCCACGCCGTCGAGCACATTGCCGGTGGTGGTGTTGACGTGATGCATGGTGCTGGACACTTGGTCGAGCGCGTCCTGCGTGGTGTTCAGTCCGCTGAGCACGGTGCCGGTGGCATTGCTCACGTTGACCTGCAGACCGGACAGTTGCGTGCTGCCGTTGTCGAGCGCTCCGACCAGCGTGTTCGAGAATCGTTCGGTTTGTGTGCGCGTCTCGCTCAGCAAGTCGGACGCCTTGCCGACGGTGTCAAGCGAGTTGGTGATTCCCGAGGCGAGCGCGATGTTGGACTGTTTGGCCGAATCGATGGTGGTGAGGGCCTTGTCGAGCGTGGAACGCGTGCCGCGCAGCTGCTGTTGGACGGTTTCGAGCTGGTTGATGGTGTCGGTCAGATCGTTGATGACGTCGCTTTGCGCGCTTTTCATGCTGCCGGTGGTTTCTCCCGCTGCCTCCTTCACTTCCTTCGCCACGGCGTCGGCCACGCTGGAAACGAAAGTGGTGTTGATCTGCTCGTCGATCGTGGTCGCACCCGTATCGGTGATTTTCGGCGCGATCGCGTTCAGCTTTTCGTTGATGTAGTACGTGATCGACGGTCGGTCGCCTTTACCAGTGACGGTGCCGATGAGTCTGGAGCTGAAGTCTTCCGGCAGTACGATCGCCGCATAGTATTTGCCGGATTCCACGCCTTCGATGGCTTGCTGCTCGGGAACGAAACGCCAGCCGAGCTGATGGTTCTTCTTAAGCTGGTTGACGGTTTGCTGGCCAGCGTCGAGATGACCGACCAGCGTGGAGGTTGTGCCCTTGTCCTCGTTCGCCACAGCGACCTGGATGTTGCCCGTGTTCGCGTACGGGTCCCAGTTGGCGAGGATGTTGCACCATGCGTACAGTGATGGGATGATGGCCACACCCAGCGTGACGACGAGCGCCACTGGGTTCTTCAGAATGCGTTTCACGTCTCGAAGGAAGATGGCGAAAACCTGGTGCATCAAGCCTCCTCGCGGGTATTGGTCGCAACATCTACGTGCGGCGGCATGCCCGTGCGGGAATACCCGGTTGGGCTCTTCGTCGCGCGATCCGGTGGATATTCTATGACTTCCGATGGAACGATCGCAATGGTTTCGCCCTGTTTAATGGTCGGTCCCGCAAATGTCGGGATATGAGACGAAAACGCTCGGCATATGGCCCTAGTGGGGCGGGCGACCTGGATATGGAGCGGACGGTCGGGAAAACGGAAAGGAAAGATGGCGAATGTTGTCACATGATAAGTGGGATAGGGTCGGGCGATAATGGAGGCATGACTATTGCAACGCCGGAACGTTATGCGCAAATGCTGGACGCCGCACGCCGCGGCGGTTACGCCTATCCCGCGATCAATGTGACCAGCACACAGACCCTGAACGCCGCACTCCAGGGTTTCGCCGAGGCGGAATCCGATGGCATCATCCAGGTCTCCGTAGGCGGCGCCGCCTACTTCTCCGGGCAACGCGTCAACGACCGCGTCACCGGCTCGCTTGCCTTCGCAGCCTTCGCGCACGAAGTCGCGGCGAAATACCCCAACATCACCATCGCCCTGCACACCGACCACTGCGCCAAACAGTATCTGGACGAATGGGTGCGCCCCCTGCTCGACCATGAAGCCGAACAGGTGAAGCACGGTCAGGAACCGACCTTCCAGTCACACATGTGGGACGGTTCCACAGTGCCGCTGGGTGAAAACCTCGACATCGCAGAAGAACTGCTCGACAAATCCCAAGCCGCGCACACCGTGCTGGAAATCGAAATCGGCGCGGTCGGCGGCGAAGAAGACGGGCACAGCGCCGAAATCAACGACAAACTGTATTCCACGCCCGCGCAAGGCATCGCCGTCGCGCAACGACTCGGCCTTGGCGAGCGCGGACGCTACATGGCCGCCTTCACCTTCGGCAACGTGCACGGCGCATACAAACCGGGCGTGGTGAAACTGCGCCCCGAACTGCTCGACGAAATCCAGACCACGGTCGCGCTCGCGATTAAGGCCGGCGAAATGCCCGACCCCGCGCACTCGCTGGATGTCGCTCCCGGTAAGCCGTTCGCCCTGGTGTTCCACGGTGGTTCCGGCTCCGCGCCGGAGGAGATCGCGCAGGCCGTGAGCTACGGCGTGGTGAAGATGAACATCGACACCGATACGCAGTACGCATTCAGCCGTGCGGTGGCCGGTCACATGTTCTCCAACTATGATTCGGTGCTCAAAATCGATGGCGAGGTGGGCAACAAGAAGATGTACGACCCGCGTTCATGGGGGCGCGAAGCGGAAAGCGCCATGGCCGCACGCGTGGTGGAGGCTTGCAGGCAGCTTGGCAGCGCGGGCAAGGCGTTGAAGTAGTGTGATGCCGCACGCGCCGCGTAATGCATGCGGCGTGTGGCGGCACGGTGGGTGTGTCGCGTTGTATGAGACGAAAACGATGGAACTGACTAGTTTCAACGGCCGATCGGTGCATATCCGGCAGATATCCGGTAGAGGGCGCAGGATAGTCTTTGTAAGGCCTTGGTAAGGCTTTGAGGCGAAATCGCATACGCGCGGAGGTGCAACAACATGCCTGGAATTGTTTTGATCGGTGCCCAGTGGGGAGACGAAGGCAAGGGTAAGGCGACCGACCTGATCGGCACGAAGGTCGACTATGTTGCCCGCTTCAACGGCGGCAACAATGCGGGCCATACCGTGGTGGTCGGCGACGAATCGTATGCGCTGCACCTGCTGCCCTCCGGCATCATCAGCCCGACCGCGACTCCGGTTATCGGCAACGGTGTTGTTGTTGATCCTGAAGTGCTTTTCGAAGAGATCGACGGCTTGGAAAGCCGCGGTGTGGACTGCTCCCGACTGCTGGTGAGTGAGGGTGCGCACATTATTGCGCCGTATCATCGTGTGCTTGATAAGGTGACGGAACGTTTCCTGGGTAAGCACAAGATCGGTACCACCGGTCGCGGCATTGGACCTGCGTATGCCGACAAGATTAATCGCGTGGGCATCCGCGTGCACGACCTGTTCAATGCGAAGCATTTGCACGACAAGGTTGAGGCAAGCCTGCATCAGAAGAACCAGATGCTGGTGAAGCTGTACAATCGTCGTCCGATTGATGTGAACGAAACCACGGATGAGCTGCTTCGTCTTGGTGAGCGTCTGAAGCCGTATGTCGCCAACACTTCGCTGGTGCTGAACAAGGCGCTTGACGAGGGCAAGACCGTGCTGTTCGAGGGTGGTCAGGCGACCATGCTTGATGTGGATCATGGTACGTATCCGTTTGTGACTTCGTCGAATCCGACTGCTGGCGGCGCGTGCACTGGCACTGGCGTTGGTCCGACCAAGATCAGCCGTGTGATTGGTGTTTCTAAGGCGTATGTGACTCGCGTTGGCGAGGGGCCGTTCCCGACAGAGCTGTTTGGCGAGGATGGCGATTGGCTGCGTGCGCAGGGTCATGAGTATGGCGTGACTACGGGTCGTCCGCGTCGTTGCGGCTGGTTCGATGCGGTGGTGAACCGTTATGCGGCTCAGGTCAACGGTTTGACGGATATTGTGCTCACTAAGCTTGACGTGCTCACCGGTTTGAAGGAGATTCCGCTGTGCGTCGCTTACGATGTGAACGGTGAGCGTCGTGACGATATGCCGACTGATCAGGCTGAATTTGCTGTAGCGAAGCCGATTTACGAGAGTATGCCAGGCTGGTCAGAGGATATTTCTCAGATTCATGATTTCAATGATTTGCCGAAGACCTGCCAAGATTATGTGAAGCGTCTTGAAGAGCTGTCTGGTTGCCGTATTTCTGTGATTGGTACGGGTCCGCAGCGTGACCACATTATCCAGATCAACTCGCTGCTCGACTGATTGATGATCTGATGGGTGATGCCAGATGATGTTGCTGCCCATCAGATGTGTGCCGGTGGGCTTTGCGCCTGCCGGCATTTTTGTTGTCGTACGTGTGCTGTCCAAATTTGTCCGATTCTCCAGAATCGGACGTCCGGAACGTAGGAGAAGTGCAATAGCTGTCCGATTCTCCAGAATCGGACACGCGAGGTATGCAGATAGGAGAACCAAATGCCTCAGTCTCCCTCTATCAACCCGCTGATCCCACGCTTCAACCAGCTGAAGTGGAAAATGGCGGGTGCTGGCGTTCTTGTTGGCCTTGTTTCTGGCCTGCTGGTGGTTCTCTATCGTCTCGGCATCGAACAGGCCACTGCCGCGGCCCGATGGATATACGCGCAAATCCGTGAAACTCCGTGGCTGCTGGCGCCGTGGTTCGTCGCAGCCGTAGCGGCGTCCGCCCTTATTGCGTGGATGATCGCAAAAGAGCCGATGGCATCTGGCAGCGGCATTCCGCAGACGAATGGTGTGGTGATTTGCGGCTTGCGGATGCGTTGGCAGACGATTTTGCCGGTCCGTTTCGTCGGTGGACTTTTTGGTGCTCTGTTTGGATTGTCGTTGGGTCGTGAGGGCCCGTCGATTCAGATTGGCGCTTCGGGCGCGCAGTTCCTGTCGCATCGGTTGCGTGGCAGGCGTCGTGAGGACGTGCAGGAGCATTATTTGGTGACGGCTGGTGCCGCGGCTGGCTTATCTGCCGCATTCAGCGCTCCGCTTTCCGGCATGATGTTCGCATTGGAGGGAGTACATCGTAGTTTTTCTCCTGCGATTCTGATGGGTGCGACGGCGGCTTCATTGACTGCCGATTGTGTGTCGAAGTACTGTTTCGGTTTGCGTCCGGTGTTGGATTTCGGTGATATCGGTCAGCTTTCGCTTGACGAATACGTATGGCTGATTCCGTTGGGTTTGATTGCTGGTTTGGTTGGTTCGATGATGAACCGGTCGCTGCTTGGTTTCCAGACGTTATATGGTCGTGTGCCGCTGCGATTCCGTCCTGTTATTGCGATCGCGCTTGCTTTGCCGGTTGGGATTTGGATGCCTGATGTGCTCGGCGGTGGTTCGAATCTGATCAGCATGGCTGAGCATGCGAGTGTTGGCTTGGGGATGTTGTGCCTACTGTTTGTGGTGAAGGTGCTGTTCACAAGCACGAGTTTCGGATCGGGTTCTCCGGGCGGTATTTTCATGCCGATTCTTGCGGTGGGTGCGCTTGCTGGTGGTATTTGCGGTGAGATGTTGCATCAGTGGGCTGGCCTGTCTTCTGAAGTGGTTGCGATTTTTGCCGTCTGCATGATGACCGGTACGTTGGCTGCGTCGGTGAAGACTCCGATTACGTCGATTCTGCTGTCTGTTGAAATGTCTGGCACGTTGACGCATATGCTGCCAGTTGCTGCCGTTGCTTTTATTGCGTTGCTGGTTTCTGATTTGCTGCGTACGAAGCCGATTTATGGCGAGTTGCTGGAACGCTACATGCGTGCGCAGGGTGAGGATACGAGGATTCCGAGCCAGGTTGGTAGTGGCGTTATGGAATTGCCGCTGGAGATGGGGGCGATTGCGGACGGACAACGTGTGCGCGATGTCGCGTGGCCGTCGGGTTGTTTGATTATTGGCTTACGGCGCGGAGAACGTGAGATTGTGCCTCGTGGCGACACGTTGCTGCGTGCCGGCGACTATTTGGTGGTGCTGTTCAGCGGCGAGGAGGAGCGTGAGGCTCGCCCTGCGATGCGGAGGCTTTGCGACGCTCCGCTCACCTAGCCATGTGTGCACCGTAAGTGTCCGATTCTGCAGAATCGGACAACCGTAGCGTGAAAACTGTGGTTTGGATGTCCGATTCTGGAGAATCAGACATTGAATGTGTCGTAATCCTGCACTGTTTGTCCGTTTCTCCCGAATCGGTCAAGCAAAGTGTGTTTTCCGTATTCTGCTTGTACGATTCTGGTGAATCGGACGTATATGGCATGCAAAGTGGGGGCTGAATGTCCGTTTCTCCCGAATCGGACACTTTGCGTACGCGTGTAGCGTATGCGTGTAGACTCGTATACGTTAGGAAGGTGGCAACTGCGGCCAGCTCGTTGTTGCACGGCCCGTATTGCGGAACGATGTCGTCCGCAAGAGCAGAGGCCAATACAAGGGAGCGCAATGGAATCGCAAAAAAGTGAGCCTGGATTCTCGCCAAATGCGGGTGACGATCCGAATCCTGCTACGGAGTCGATCGACCGGACGGAAGTTACCCGTGTCGGCATTCGACCGTCTGGAGCGGCTGCAGCGCCGAATCCGCCGCAGATTCCACTCGCTCCGATGAAGCGTGTTCAGGCACGGTTCAATCCTTTGGCGGATGGACTGATGTATCTGGTTGTGTTTATCGGCGGCTTTGTTGGCGTTGGTTGCCGCCACGGATTGGATATGTTGCTGCCGTCGGTGAACGGCACGCCTTTTGTTGTCGGCACATTCGTTTCGAATATGCTTGCGTGTTTTCTTTTTGCGATGTTGACCGAATATATGACGACTGCATCGTGGTTGCGTCGTCGGGTTCGACAGGCGGTCAGTCGCGGTGTTGGTTTGGGTTTTCTTGGCGGATTGTCGACGATGTCGGGAGTCATGCTTGAGATGATGGAGGGGCTGCGCGAGCGTCACGTGGCCAGTGCGTTCGGCTATCTTGCAGGAAGTTTTGTCGGTGGTATTGTTGCAGCTTTGGCTGGTGTGCTGGTTATGCGGTGGCTTTTGGCTAAGGGAACGCGAAAACGTGTGCGAGACGCACATTTTGTGTCCGATTCTCCAGAAACGGACAACCAGAGGACGAAGATGCGCGCTCAGATGTCCGATTCTCCAGAATCGGACAAGTATGGTGCTGAAAGTACGGTTTGGATGTCCGATTCTGGAGAATCGGACATTCTGGGTGCGGAAATGGGCGCCGGCGGTGTGAAACACGTGAAGGTGGCGGATGTGGCGCATTCCGCGGCCCAGGCGGCGCTTGAAGCTGCACAGATTGCGCAACGTGCGGCACAGCAGGCGTCCCAGGCTGCGCAGTCGCCATCGTTGGCGTCGCAGGCCTCACCGATTCTGACAGCGTTGGAATCGCAGACACCGGAAGCGGATACACGTATGCCGGCGTCCACTGTGCATTCCACCGTGCAACTCACAACGCAATCCACAACGTATTCCACGACGCAATACAGTGTCCAGCCGAGCACTCAGCCAATCGTTCCATCATCTGCGTCCGCGGATTTGCCGAGCTTCGAGCCGAAACCGGTGACTGCGGAGATCCCGATGGTACCCGATCCGACCACGGGGGAGGTTCATTGATGATTTGGCTGATTTGCGTGTGCGGCGGCTTGGGTGCCATGGCCCGTTACGTGCTTGACGTGTCGATCCAGCGTAGTTGGAACAACTGGCGCGGTCAGAATCCTAATTTCCCCATATCCACGCTCGTCATCAACGGCATCGCATCCCTGTGCGCAGGCATCGCCATGATGTCGTACTATTCGCAATCGGTTGACATGGACACGACCATGATGTTCATCGTGGGATTCCTTGGCGGATTTTCAACGTTTTCCACTGCGATCAACGAGGTGCTTTCGCTGATCCGCACACGCAAATTCGCGCTGGCGATCGGCTACGGGATCGCTACCGTGGCAGTGCCGTTGATATGCGTTGCGATCGGTTTCGGTATCGCGATGCTGTCCAATCCCGCGTAATTGCCGTGTTTTTCGTGCATTGTGATATTGCGATTGCGATATCGCAATCAGGTAAGGCGTCGGCTTCGTGCCGACTGCCTGATCTGACTGCCACGCAGGCGTGACGGCGTAGCGCGCATATAAAGCGCCAGAGTGCGTAAACCGTGAAAACGTCGCAAAGCAAGCGTGGGAATCGCGGGCTTTGCGCCGCTTCTTTCGTTGTACTGTGCTGCCGTTTTCCGTGTTGTGTGCGGCATGCGAAAATCTGTATCGATGTATATGCCGGTAATCGTCAAATGCAACCCGACAAAAATTCGATAACAAAAAACCAATAAAGTGATATTAAAAAAGAAAAGCATGTGGAAAATCGATATTGAAAATCAAGTAAAAGGATAACCTCGTCAAACGGCATGCGCACCAAGGTGTCGAACAGGTTCGAGAGTATGTAAAATGGTTGCAATATCTCAAAAAAAATCGTATCTGCGACGTGCGGAAGTGCGATAAATGCGACGAAAGCTAAATAAAGTGCGAAAGGCAGCGCACGATGAGGAGGGTACGATCATGGTCGGCATGCGCGATGTGGCGAAGAAGGCCGGGGTGTCCCTGAGCACTGTCTCGCTGGTGGTGAACGGCACCGGATATGTATCCAGCGATATGCGCGACCGTGTGCATAAGGCCATGCAAGCCCTCAATTATGTGCCGAACGAGCTTGCGCGCAACCTGTACCACGATCGCACGAATCTGGTCGGCGTCATCGTGCCCACCATCCGCCACCCGTTCTTTGCAACGTTTACCGCACATCTGCAGCACGCGCTCGCCGCGCAAGGACTGTGCACTATGCTGTGCTCCACCGCGGATGAGGCGGACGGCGAAATTCAATATGTCGACATGCTGCGCAGGCACATGATGGACGGCATCGTCATGTGTGCGCACACCTCGCATCCCGGCGATTATTGGACGTCGATTCACCGTCCGATCGTCGCGTTCGACCGCGTGCTTGGAGACGGTATTTCGTCGATCGGATCCGACCACGAGCAGGGTGGTCGGCTGATTTCGCAGATGCTGATTCGCAGCGGCGCGCGTCATGTGGTGATGATTGGCGGCCCACGAGACCAGTTCTTCGATTTGGCGGCGCGTGGTGAAGTTGGGGAGGGGTCGTTCGATTTAGGGAAGACCACGTTCCCGACGGTGCGCTACTACCTCACGTTGGAGCAGGAATTGACCGCCGCGGGCGTGAAATATGAGTATATCGAGGCTGGCGAGGTGATGGATTTCGCCGGTTATCATCGCGCGGTCGACAAGGCGCTCGACGGGGTGGCGACCGACGGCGTCGATGCCGTGGTCAGTTCCGATATTGGCGCGGCTTTCTGCGTGCGCGAGGCGTTGGGTCGCGGAATTTCGATTCCAGGTGAGTTGCAGGTCGTCGCCTACGATGGCACATATTTGACTGATTTGGCCGGCATGAAGCTGACTGCGGTCGCACAGGATTTCTCGGCGATTGCGCAGTCAGCCGCCGCCCATGTCGTGCAGGCGATCGCTAATGAGGAAGCGGCCGCAGTCAACGCCTCGCGCAAGAACAAGCCCAAGCCATTCGAGCCGAACGTGCTTGTTCCCATGGCGTTAGTGCCAGGCGATACCACGCGTTGATGCTGCGCGTTGGAACGCTGAGTGGGGATCGGACAGGCTGGGCTGCATAGAACACCGCATCAAACCGGTTCGACACGCGCATTCCGCTGTGTGACTGGACATTGACGCCTCTTTTGCGGTAATATCGAACCGGTTCGATACATACGTGAGTATGCAAATACGTAAACAGCAAACAGGCAGACGCGCACACATTGCACCCGCACCCATGAACCAAGGGAGGTCCCATGAAAAACAAAGTGCAGCTCATCACCTACGCCGATCGCCTCGGCGACGGCACCCTCAGCTCGATGACCGACATCCTGCGCACCCGTTTCGACGGCGTGTATGACGGCGTGCATATCCTGCCGTTCTTCACTCCATTCGACGGCGCGGATGCAGGCTTCGACCCCATCGACCACACCAAGGTCGACCCGCGCCTCGGCGGCTGGGACGATGTCGCCGAACTTTCCAAGACCCACGGCATCATGGTCGACGCCATCGTCAACCACATGAGCTGGGAGTCCAAGCAGTTCCAAGACGTGCTTGAAAAGGGCGAGGAATCCGAGTATTACCCGATGTTCCTGACCATGAGCTCCGTCTTCCCGAACGGCGCCACCGAAGAGGATTTGGCCGGCATCTACCGTCCGCGTCCGGGCCTGCCGTTCACCCACTACAAGTTCGCAGGCAAGACCCGCCTGGTTTGGGTCAGTTTCACCCCGCAGCAGGTCGACATTGACACGGATTCCGACAAGGGTTGGGAATATCTGATGTCGATTTTCGATCAGATGGCCGCATCCCACGTCAGCTACATTCGTCTCGACGCCGTCGGCTACGGCGCTAAGGAAGCCGGCACAAGCTGCTTCATGACTCCGAAGACGTTCAAGCTCATCTCCCGTCTGCGTGAGGAGGGTGTCAAGCGCGGCCTGGAAATCCTCATCGAAGTGCATTCCTACTACAAGAAGCAGGTTGAGATTGCGTCGAAGGTCGATCGCGTCTACGATTTCGCGCTTCCGCCGCTGCTGCTGCACTCGCTGAATACCGGTCACGTTGAGCCGGTCGCGCATTGGACCGACATCCGTCCGAACAATGCCGTCACCGTGCTTGACACGCATGATGGCATAGGTGTGATCGACATCGGCTCTGACCAGCTGGACCGTTCGCTCAAGGGCCTCGTGCCTGATGAGGACGTCGACAATCTCGTCAACACCATTCATGCGAACACTCACGGCGAATCGCAGGCCGCTACAGGTGCCGCCGCATCCAATCTTGACCTGTACCAGGTCAACAGCACCTACTATTCGGCGCTGGGATGCAACGACCAGCACTATATTGCGGCTCGCGCAGTGCAGTTCTTCCTGCCGGGCGTTCCGCAGGTCTACTATGTTGGCGCGCTTGCCGGCAAGAACGACATGGAACTGCTGCGCAAGACCAACAATGGCCGCGATATCAATCGCCATTACTATTCCACGGCTGAGATCGACGAGAATCTGCAGCGTCCGGTAGTGAAGGCACTGAACGCGCTTGCCAAGTTCCGCAATGAGCTTGATGCATTCGACGGCACCTTTTCGTACAGCGCCGACGGTGACACGTCCATCAGCTTCACGTGGGAGGGCACGACCACTCAGGCCACGCTCACGTTTGAGCCGGGCCGTGGTCTTGGTGTGGAGAACACCGCGTCCGTCGCCACGCTCGAATGGCGTGATGCCGCCGGTGAGCACCGCACGGACGATCTGATCGCCAATCCGCCGGTCGCGGCCTGATTCAGCCTCGCCTGATCCGGTCGCTGCCTGACCGCGCATAAATCCATAAATCTGTAATCGTCCTTCCTGTCACCTCTCCTTCAGGAAGGACGATTCGCATTTTCGTTTTTCCGAGAAATCGTCTTATCGGGAAAACAATTTTCCCGGGAATCAGCTGAAATCCCAGCAAAAACGGGTAAGGTGAGCTTATGTCAAAGATGTCAAAGCTTTTCGATCAAGACAACATGTTTTTCGCCATTATGGGCGTGCTGTTCGATCTGATTATTCTCAACGTGCTCACGCTGTTGTGCTGCCTGCCGATCGTCACGGCCGGCGCATCGTTCACTGCGATGCACAGTGTGCTCTGGCGCATGGTCCGACATGAGGAAACGTATGTGGCGCGCCAGTTTTTCGACTCGTTCAAGCGCAATCTCAAGCAGTCGCTGCTGCCGTGGCTTGCGTTCCTGCTGGCGGCGATTGTGCTGGTGGTCGACGGCATGCTCGCCTGGTCCATGGGGTCGATGCGCGGGCCGCTGATGGCGTGCGTCGCGTTCATGGGATTGGTGATTATTGCGATTGCGCAGTACTTCTTCCCGCTGCTTTCTCGCTATGAGAATCCGACTTCCGAAACGTTGAAGAATGCGACGAAACTTGCGCTCGGCTTTTTCCCGCGCACCTTGTGCATGCTGGTGATTTTGGCCGCGTTCGCCGTGCTGTATGCGCAGTTTTTCATATATATGATTCCGCTGCTGATTTTGATGGGCGTCACGTTGCCGCAATACTGTTGCGCGTGGATCTACAACTGGATTTTCCGCCGTATCGACGGTGAGATCGACGCCAAGGGGCGCAAGGTAGCGCAGTCCTGAAATTGTTTGCTCGTAAAGGCCGTTCCGCAGATTGCAAGTTCCGCGGAACGGCCTTTACGCGTTTTCGTCGCCTTGATTATCCGATTCTCCAGAATCGGACACGCTGGGGGCAGGATTAGCAGGGGAGGATGGTGGCGCTGCGGGCTGGGACGTGCAGTTGGGTGCCGTCGAAGCGTGCGGGGTTGCCGATGCTCAGCAGTACTGTTTTCTCCGCTGGTTCTTGCGTTGGTTTCGCTGTTGGTTCTTGCGATATTTCCTGCGCCGAGCCGCCAGACAGCAGTTTCACATAGTCGCTCGGCAGTGTGCAGCTTGCGTCGGTGTTTGACGGATTGATGGCGACGATGATGCGCTCGCCACCTGCTTCGCGATTAATCTTGCTGCATGTTTCACAAGGTGTTTCACAGCTGGTTTCGTGTGCTGTTCCGCTGCGTTCTCCGTCAGTTGCGTCGCATTCGGCTTCGCCGACCTTGGAGCTTCTCGCGTACACCAGCGGATACGCGTGATCTTCCGCGTAGAGGAACTCGATGCCTCCGTCGGCCTGCAGTGCGGGATGTGCCAGGCGTAGCGTGTTCAGTGCGCGTACGGTTTCCAGCAGCGAGTCGCTGCGTCCGGTCTGCGAAGCCACGTTCGGGCGCTCGCTGTCGGCATCGATCGGCAGATACAGATCATCGGGCCGGGCTGCGGAGAATCCTGCGTTGGTTGCGCAGCTCCATTGCATTGGTGTCCGCGATCCGGTGCGCTCGTATCCGCCTTCCTTGGATTTGAGCCCGTGCATGTAGCGCATGCCGATTTCGTCGCCGTAGTAGATGAACGGGCAGCCGGGCATGGTCAGCAGGAATGCGAACGCGAGCTTCATTTCATCGGTGGTCAAGGTGTCGCGCATGCGGATCATGTCGTGATTGCCCGACGGAATGCAGATGTATCCAGGCGTTCCGGCGGTGCTGGCAAGCATGGCCGTATATGTGTCCACAAACGCCTTGATGTCGCCGCTCGCATTGCCGACATTGTCGTTATTGCAATTTGGATTGTCTCCGTCGACGACTGAATTGCCGTTGCTGTCGCACCCGCTGCTGCCCGTGCCATCGCATTCGCTGCGTTCGCAGTCGTGTTCCGTTTCGGCAGTTTCGGCGCTGCTCGTAGTTTCGGAAGATCCGGCCGAAAAATACGGATTCTCGCGGAACAGGTCAAGATAATGAGACGGTCCGAAATGCAGCAGGAAGTCCATGTCGAATCCGGCGTGCAACGCCTCTTCGGGGTCACCCCATTCCGATACGAGCACCGCTTCCGGGTAGGTTTCGTCCAGATGCGCCCGCACTTGCTGCCACAAGAGTTTCGTCCAATAGTGGTCGGGGTCTTCCTTGACGAGGCTGCCTGCCATGTCCACGCGGAAGCCGTCCGCCCCCAGCCCGAGCCAGAAGTCCATGATGTCTTGGATGAGCAGCCGGCCCTGCACCGCTTCGGGGGAGTCGGCGGCGAACTGCCAGTCTTCGGTGACGGTGCCGAATCCGTAGTTGAGGCATGCCTGCGTGGAGAAGCAGTTCACGGCCGCCGCGTCGGGACGTTCCGCAATGCCTCCGAGGAATCCGCGGATCGATTCGTAGGGCGAGTTCAGATTCGGCGATTGCGTCATCGGTCGCCAGATGTAGCGGTCGGTCCATGCGTTGCGTTCGTCCTTGCCGGATTCGAGGAACCACGGATTGTCGACTGCGGAATGCCCCGGCACGAGGTCGAGCAGCACGTGCATGCCCAGTTCGTGCGCGCGCTCGAAGAGCCGCTGCAGGTCCGCGTTGCTGCCGTAGCGTTCAGCGGTTATGTAGTAGTCACGCACGTCGTAGCCGGCATCGTAGAACGACGAGTCGAAGCATGGGTTGATCCAGATCGCATTGCACCCCAGATCACGCACGTATTGCAGTTTATCGATGATGCCTTGGAAGTCACCGATGCCGTCGCCGTTCGAGTCGTTGAATGATTGCGGATAGATTTCATAAAAGATTGCGTTGTTGAGCCAGCTTGCCATAAATCCTCCGGTTTTCGCGTCTTTGCCGTTGGTCTACCGATGTATCGCAACATTGGAAACGTCGGTAATCGCTTTTCCGTCATTATAGCCCGTGAAGACACTTTTTAGGGGTGTATGGAATGCCAATGTTTGCAATACGCCAATCGATTGACGCGACACGCCGACGGGCGGCACTGTACACAAGGTTTCTCGAACCGGTTTGACAACTCTCGAACCGGTTTGATATCCTGTACACCAAGGACGGAGAAATTCCGACAACGCGAGTCGGACGTTCACCTCCTTTAACACCTCATTGGGCAGGGCTGCTCGGTGAATAGTGGATAGAAAGGGATTGGAAAATGAGCAAGTTCTCTTCTTGGAAGAAGGCGGGTACCGCTATCGTCGCAACGCTGATGACCGTTGGCATGCTGGGAGCATGCGGATCGTCGTCCAGTTCCAGCGGCACCAAGATCACCATCTTCAACTCCAAGGTTGAAATCGAAAGCCAAATGGAAGACATGGCTGCGAAGTACTCCAAGGAAAAGGGTGTGGACGTTGAGGTCTACTACTCCAACGACACCGTCGCAGCGCATCTCGCCACCAAGTACGCATCCAAGGATCCGTACACCATCTCCATGGTCGACGCCAAGGACATCTACTCCTTGGCTGAAGAGCACGCCGTCGATTTGTCCGACCAGGATTGGGTCAAAGACACTGACTACGCCATCAGCATTAACGGCAAGACCTACGGCTTCCCGGTCTCCATCGAAGCTCGTGGTCTGATCTACAATGCCGACGCCATCAAGAAGGTCACTGGCAAGGAATTCAAGCCGGAAGACTACAAGACCCTCGATGACTTCAAGAAGCTGATCGACGAGCTCAAGGCTGGTGGCATGAAGTCCCCGACCGGCGTCATGAAGGAAGACTGGTCCCTCGCCGCGCACTTCCTGCCAGAAGTCTACGAGGAGCAGGAAGATCCGGACGCCTTCTGCCATGAGCTCAAGGACGGCAAGGTTGACCTCAGCTCCAACGCCAAGTGGAACTCCCTGATGGACTTCTTCGACGTGATGAAGGACAACAACTACGCCAAGTCCTCCGCCGTCTCCGCAGAGCGCGAAGTGACCGAGCAGAAGCTGGCTGAAGGTGAAATCGCCTTCATGTTCGGCGGCAACTGGGATTGGTCCGTGCTGAACCAGTACGACTACACCGAGAACATGGGTCTCATGCCGGTTCCGCAGAACACCGATGACGGCTCCAATGAGAAGCTTGTCGGCGGCGGCTCCAAGTACTTCTTCATCGACTCCTCCGACAACACCTCCGACGAGCAGCGTAAGGCCGCCAAGGACTTCCTGAACTGGCTTGCCGAAGACAAGGAAGGTCAGGAGTTCATCTCCAAGGATGCCGCTCTGATCTCCCCGTTCAAGAACAACAGTATCGAAGCGGCCGATCCGCTGGGTAAGTCCGTGAAGTCCTACGCTGACGCCGGCAAGCTGATCGACAACTACAACTACCTGCCTGACGACCACTTCTCCGTGCTCGGCGCGTCTTTCCAGAAGTGGCTCGCAGGTGAAGAGGACCGTGCAGGCCTCGCCCAGGACATCCAGGACTACTGGAAGACCGCTAAGTTCACCGGCGCAACCGCCTGAACTTCCAAATAATGCACCATGATGCAGGGTCCGCCGCTTCCTTCCTGCGGCGGACCTTACATCCCCGGCACGTATGGGATCCATCATGAAACAGAATAAGCTTTCCTATAAAATCGGCCAGTTTCTGATGTTCGGTGGTCCGGCGACGATTCTTTTCTTCGCCGTGGTGATCCTGCCGTTCTTCTATGGCCTCTATCTGACATTCACCAGCTGGGACGGCGTTTCGACAACGAAGCCGTTCGTCGGTCTCGAAAACTACAAGGCGGCTCTTGCCGACACCGCATATTGGCAGTCGCTTGGACGCACCTTCATCTACTCCGTCATCGCCGTTATCCTCACCAACATCGTCGCCTTTCTGCTGGCCTACCTCGTGACCAGCGGCATCAAGGGGCAGAACTTCTTCCGTGCGGGCTTCTTCATTCCGAACCTCATCGGCGGCATCGTTCTGGGCTACGTGTGGAAGTTCGTCTTCAACCGTGCATTCGTGGCTATCGCCGAAGCAGCGACGCAAACAGACCACGCATCGCTGCTTTCCACTCCAAACGGCGCAATGTTCTGCTTGATCCTCGTTTCGGTCTGGCAGTACGCAGGCTACATGATGCTGATCTACGTGGCAGGCTTCATGAGCGTTGACCAGAGCCTGAAGGAAGCAGCCATGATCGATGGCTGCAACAAGGGCAAGGCCATGTGGCACGTGGTCATCCCGCTGATGCGCTCCTCCTTCGTTCAGTGCATCTTCCTGAGCACCACCCGTTGCTTCATGGTGTACGACCTGAACCTTTCGCTTACCAAGGGCGAACCGTTCAACCAGTCGGTGCTCGCGGCAATGCACGTCTACAACCAGGCATTCGTTTACAAGAACTATGGCACCGGTCAGGCCGAGGCGTTGGTCCTCTTCATCGTCTGCGCAGTGATCGGCATGCTGCAGGTGTACTTCGGCAAGAAGGGTGAGGTGGCAGCATAATGAAGGGTCAAGTCAGCACTCGCACTAAGGTTCTGCATGCACTGATGATCGTCGTTCTGACGATTCTGCTGCTGCTGTTCATCGCACCGTTCATCCTGGTCGTGATTAACGTCTTCAAGACCAAGGCAGACATCAACACCGCTCCGCTGGCACTGGTCGGCAAGCACGGGTTCACCCTGGAGAACTTCCCCAGGGCAATGGACAAGATGAACTTCGTCACCGTGTTCGGCAACTCCGCGATCATCACCATCAGCGCAACCATACTGACCATCCTGTTCTCCGCGATGTGCGCGTACGTAATCGTGCGCAACCCCTCGTGGAAGTTCGGCGGCATGGTGTTTGCACTCATGGTGGCCTCCATGGTCATTCCGTTCCAAGTGCTCATGGTTCCGCTCGTCTCCGTCTACGGCGGCTTGCTCGACGTGTTGAATAGCCGTATCACGCTGATCCTCATGCACACCGGCTTCTCGGTTTCCCTAGCGGTGTTCATGTTCCACGGCGCGATCAAGACGAACATTCCGAACGAGCTTGAGGAAGCGGCCAGCATCGACGGCTGCTCCAAGTGGCGCACCTTCTGGACGATCGTGTTCCCGTTGCTTAAGCCGACCGTCGCCACCGTCGCCATCATCGACGCCATGGCGTTCTGGAACGATTACCTGCTGCCGTCCCTGGTGCTGGGCCGTCGCGAACTGTACACCATTCCGATCGCAACCCAGATCTTCTACGGCACCTACTCCAATGACATCGGCCTGATCATGGCGGCCCTGCTGCTGGCCATGCTGCCGATCCTCATCCTGTACCTGTTCCTACAGCGCTACATCGTCGAAGGCGTGACCTCCGGCGCAGTCAAGGGCTGATCGAACGGTATGGCAAACCGCAATCATAACTGAACAGACTCACACAACCGGCCCGGATGCGAAGCGATAATCGCATCCGGGCTTTTCATGCGATACCGATTCTTATGCGATATCGATATTGAGATTGCCGTCGCATGTTTCTGCTGTCTGACAGGACGTATTGATATGGTTGATTTCGCCGAAAGAATCGCTCGAATGCACTGTTGCAGTGCGTCCGGGCGATTTTCATATGTACTGAATATTCGTGTGACATTTCGAAACGAGCAACGAAATAGAAGCAAGAACGAGAAGCGACAATATAAAACAAGAAAAACAGGAATAGAAACAAGAGATGACTGAAGACAATCAACATAATGCAGATGAGCAGCAGACTCCAATGCAGCCGCAGCCGCAGCCGCTGCCGGGCCAGGTATTTGTGCGCCCCGGCATCGATGACCGTCCCGATTATGAAAAAACGCTGACCGAAGAGGCCAAAGCGGCCCTGAAGCGCCTGGCCGTACAGCAGAATCCGCGCGTGCCCGAGGCTTCCAACGAGCGCCCGGAAGTGCAGCAGACCCTCATCAACACGGAAAGTGGCTCCCCGCTGACCGCGTTCGCCCATCTTGACGCCGCCGTGCCGAACCTCGAATCGTCGTTCCTCGACCTGCGCGATCCGATGACCGCGCCCGACGGCACCACGCCCACCAAGCCGCAGGTACATCGCCTCACCGCCGGCTTCGCGCTCGGTGCGCTGCTGTTCACCGCGCCGATGGCCGCGCTCAACTCCGTGCTCATTCCACAGACCATCAGCCGTCTTTCCGGCACCGACCGCGTCACCGATCTGGCGCTGCTCAGCGTCGTTGGCACGCTGCTGACGTTCCTGATGAACGCGTGGATTTCCGTCGGATCCGACCATTCGTACTGCCCGCTGGGCCGCCGCACCCCGTGGATCATCGCCGGCACGGTGCTGACTGCCACGTCGGTGGCGATTCTTTCCGCATGCGATTTCATGCCGTTGGTCATCGTGTTCTGGCTGTTCACGCTGATCGGACATGCGATGGTGTCGATGCCGCTGGCGGCCGCTTTCGGTGAGCGCGTGCCCGACAAGTTCCGTGATCGTGCGGACGCGTGGCGTGGCGTTGGCCAGGCGTTCGGCCAGGTGTTGGGCATTATCGCGGCCGTTTCGCTTACGTGGGCCGCCGACGATTCCGGTTGGGATGGCACCACGCGTTTCGCCATGATGGTGTTTGCGTTGTGCCTGGTGGTGGCTGGTGTGGCTACGTTGCTGGTGTTGCCGTTTGAGGGTTCCAGCAGCTATTTGCCTCGTGAGAGTGTGAAGAAGGGCGATTATTTTTCGCAGTATCGACCGCCGAAGGGCGCTCCGAAGTTCTTCATTGCGTTTGCCGCGCGCATGTTTGCCATCGCAGCCACTTCCGGCATTGCGATTTACCAGTGGTATCTTGCGCAGGATGGTTTGGGTGATGTTTCGCAGGTCGCCATGTTTGGTTTGTCCGGAGCGGCTGCGGTTATGTCGGTGATGGCCGTTGCCGCATTCGTCGGCTCGCTGTTGGCTGCGCTTCTGCTTGGTCGTATCGCCCGCGCTTTCAAGGATTCCCGTATTCCCGCGATTGCTGCCTGCCTGTTGTTTGTGGTTGCTGTAGTACTTCCGTTGACGCCGATCGATAATGCGATGGCAGTCGCGTTGTATGCGCTGTTTGCAGGTTTCGCGTATGTGGTGTACGACGGCGTGAGCCAAGGGTTGAATCTTGCGACGTTGCCGGATGTGCGTTCCGTTGGTCGTTCGTTGGCCGCGTTCAGTTTGGCGAATACGTTCGGTTCGTTGATTGGCGCTGTCGTTTGCGCGATTGCGATTGCGGTGACTGGCGAGTATCTGCTGATTTTCGCTGTTGCCGCCGGTTGCATGGCTGTTGCGGGCGTGCTGACGTTGCTGCTGAAATGATTTGGATGATCTGAGATAATCCGAAAAACGAATATCAAATTCAAAATTGCGCGTCCACATAGTGAACCTTTAGTAGAAAGGGTATGTGGACGCGCTTATCTTTACGGCTTAGTTCGAGCGGATCGCCCGCCGAATACAAGACTTTGCGAAAGGAGGTTCGCCACGATGAACGGAATGGTTGCACGCGTACTGCTGTCCGCACGAATTATTATTCCGCTTTCGTTGGCGGACTGATTCGAGCAATGCAGCTTCAATCCCTCGCCAACGGAGGCAGGGTTTGAAGCGCGCAAAACACACGTTGATGGCCCTGCATACTGCGGGGCCTTTTTGTTGCCGCCCACAAGGCGTAAGGCAACGAAATGAAGACTGCAACAAGAGAATAGAAGAAAGACGTTATCGGCGCATGCTGGGAGCCGGTAGCACATGACAGACGTAACAGGAGTAATCCAATGAGTGCAGTCGAAGCAGCCGCTGGTAAAGCGCAGGCAATGATGCGCGATTCGGTGAAAACCGTGATCGCCGCTTCCATGGTCGGCACCGCCATCGAGTTCTACGACTTCTACGCATACGGCACCGCCGCTGCGAACTATTTCCCGAAGGTGTTCTTCGGAGACACCACCAATCCGACCGTCGCGCTGCTAGCCAGCCTGCTGACCTTCGCCATCGCGTTCATTGCACGTCCGCTCGGATCCTTGGTGTTCGGCCATTTCGGCGACCGCATGGGCCGCAAGACCACACTGGTGGTTTCGCTGTTGACCATGGGTGTCGCCACGTTCCTGATCGGCTGTCTGCCGACTTACAGCCAGTGGGGCATTGTGGCTGTCGCCGCGCTGTGCCTGTGCCGTTTCGTGCAGGGCATCGGTTTGGGCGGCGAATGGTCGGGTGCCGCTTTGGTAGCCACCGAGAACGCTCCGGAAGACAAGCGTGCGCTGTATGGCTCCTTCCCGGAATTGGGCGCCCCGATCGGTTTCTTCCTGTCGAACGGCACCTACTTCCTGTTGGAAACGTTCAACGATAACGATGCGATGCTGGCATGGGGTTGGCGTGTGCCGTTCCTGCTGTCCGCAGTGCTGGTGATCGTCGGTCTTGTGGTGCGCGTGCAGATGGAGGAGACTCCGATCTTCCGCATGGCCCAGGAACAGAAGAAGGTCGTCAAGTCCCCGCTGACCGAAGTGTTCAAGAAGAGCTGGAAGGAAGTCATCCAAGCCACGTTCTTGGTGGCCGTCACCTACACGCTGTTCTACACGCTGGCAACCTGGTCCCTCGCTTGGGGCACCAAGACTATCGAACAGGGCGGCGGTAATCTTGGTTTCACCAATCGTGAATACCTGCTCATGCTGATGCTCGCCATCTGCGTGTTCGCCGCGTTCATTGTCATTTCCTGCGTGAACGCCGATAAATTTGGCCGCAAGCGCGTGATCGTCATCTCGTCCTGCTGCCTCGTGGCATTCGCGCTGCTCTTCCCGTTCCTGCTTGATCCGTCGGTCGTCGGCCAGCGTAACTTCGCCGCCAACCTGCTGTTTCTGTGCATCGGCTTCGCGTTGATGGGCACCGCATTCGGTCCGATCGGCGCGTTCCTGCCGGAGCTGTTCGACGCCAACGTGCGTTATTCCGGCTCCGGCATCGGCTACAACCTGGCCGCCATCGTCGGCGCGGCATTCGTGCCGACCATCGCCACTTGGCTGTCCCACCACTGGGGTGTGCACTCCGTCGGTCTGTACCTCGGCGTGATGGCCGTGTGCTGCCTTGTTGCGGTGCTGAGCTGCAAGGAAACCAAGGACGTCGATTTCGCCAAGTGATGTCCGTGAGGGCTTCGGGCGGTGCTCGGGTGGAATCGCCCGAAGCCCTCACAAAAAGCGTTTGACGCAAAACATAACCACTATGTGAACGTCAGCAACCAATATAAAGAAAACGGGACTAGAACAGTTCCGCAGGAGAGGCGGTGTGATTCCTCGGACACAATCCGGGGGGAGTAACATCCTAGGAATCACAAGCCGTTGCAACAACCGAACAAGTAACAGAAATCGAAAGATTTTTCGGGAAAAGTACGATCCCGAAGCGATAGAAAAAATAAAAGGAGCGCCAATCATGGCAGCAACTATCTGGTACGAAAAGGACGCCGATCTGTCTGTGTTCGAAGGCAAGAAGGTGGCCATCCTCGGTTACGGTTCCCAGGGTCACGCTCATGCGCTGAACCTGCGCGATTCCGGTGTGGACGTCGTCGTTGGTCTGCGTCCGACCTCCAAGTCCGTGGATTACGCCAAGGAGCAGGGCCTGGAAGTCAAGCCGGTCGGTGAGGCCGTTGCCGAAGCCGACGTGGTCATGGTCCTGCTGCCTGACCAGTACCAGGCCAAGGTGTACAAGGAAGAGGTTGAGCCGAACCTGAAGCCGGGTGCTGCTCTGGCTTTCGCCCACGGTTTCAACATCCACTACGGCTACATCAAGCCGTCCGAGGACCACCCGATCTTCATGGTCGCTCCGAAGGGCCCGGGCCACATCGTTCGTCGTGAGTATGCAGCCGGCCGTGGCGTCCCGGTCGTCGTGGCCGTGGAGCAGGATCCGGATGGCAAGACCTGGCCGCTGTGCCTGGCTTACGCCAAGGCTCTGGGCGCTCTGCGCGCAGGCGCCATCAAGACCACATTCACCGAGGAGACCGAAACCGATCTGTTCGGCGAGCAGGACGTGCTCATGGGTGGCATCAACCACTTGTGCGACTTGGGCTTCGACGTGCTGACCGAGGCTGGCTACCAGCCGGAGATCGCCTACTTCGAAGTGTTCCACGAGCTGAAGATGCTGGTTGATCTGGCCAACGAAGGCGGCCTGAACAAGGCCCGCTGGTCCTGCTCTGACACCGCCCAGTACGGCGATTACACCTCCACCGTCATCACCGAAGAGACCAAGAAGCGCATGCAGTACCAGCTCAAGCGCATTCAGGATGGCTCCTTCGCCAAGGAGTTCATGGATGATCAGGCCGCTGGCGCTCCGAAGTTCAAGAAGCTGCAGGAAGAGTACAGCCACCCGCACCTGGAGACCGTTGGTCCGAAGCTGCGCGCCATGTTCTCTTGGAACAACCAGACGGACGCTGACGCCGATATGGCCGAGTCCTTCAACGGCAAGATCGCTCGTACCCAGGTTCAGTGATTTCGCCTGATTTCGAGCTGAGAGCCGGAATCTGAAGCATTAAGACCGTCGCCCGATTCGTTCGGACGGCGGTCTTTTGCGTTGTGTTGGCTCCTTTTGCCGCGCTGACAGGTGTTCGGCGCGATGAATCGGGTTTTTCGTGTATGGGGGTATGGTTTCTTCTGGTTTCTGTCGATTTGGGGCCCCCTTTCCTGTGTTGGCTGGTGATTGGTGGCGAGGATCGCATTTTTTCGAGTACGGGGTTATTCGTTGGAACCGTGGTTCTGGAATCTCGGAACCTTGAAACCTCAAAACCGTGAAATCCTCTGAAAATAGAGGAAGACCGGCACCCACAAACGGGCGACGGCCTTCCATTGGTAATTGAGGCTTGCGATCCGGTCCATCGGGACCAATTGACCGGATTCCGATGGACCGAGGCCGCTTGATCGGAATCCCGATCAAGCGAAGCCCTAAGTCACTCAGCCACGGGCGATCTTGCCGGTGAAGGTGGCCATATCGGCGTCGTCATCCTTGCCGTTGTTCCAGGAGAACATAGCGCGCAGCTTCGGGCCAACGGTTTCGATGCGGACGTTGCCGTACTCTTCCTGCAGCTCCTTGAACTTCGGAGCGCCAGCGTCCTGATCATCGATGAATTCCTTGGCGAAGGAGCCGTCCTGGATGCGCTGCAGGTGGTACTGCATGCGCTCACGCACGTGCTCGTCGATGCAGGTGTTGGTGTAGTCGCCGTACTGAGCGGTGTCGGAGCAGGACCAGCGGGCCTTGTTCAGACCGCCCTCGTTCATGAGGTCGACGAGCATCTTCAACTCGTGGCAGACCTCGAAGTAGGCGATTTCAGGCTGGTAACCGGCGTCGGTGAGGACTTCGAAGCCCATTTCAACGAGCTTGTTCACGCCGCCCATGAGCACATTCTGCTCGCCGAACAGATCGGTTTCGGTCTCCTCGGTGAAGGTGGTCTTGATGGCGCCTGCGCGCAGAGCGCCCAGAGCCTTGGCATAAGCCAAGGTGATGTTCCAAGCGTCGCCACGCGGATCCTGCTCCACGGCCACGACGACCGGGACGCCACGGCCGTTGGCGTACTCGCGACGAACGATGTGGCCCGGGCCCTTCGGAGCGACCATGAAGACCGGATGATCCTCGGACGGCTTGATGTAGCCGTAGTGGATGTTGAAGCCGTGAGCGAAAGCAACAGCTGCGCCCGGCTTGATGTTCGGCTCGATGTCATTGGCCCAGATGGTGCGCTGGTACTGATCCGGAGCCAGGATCATGATGATGTCGGCCTCAGCTGCGGCTTCCGGAACGGACTTGACTTCCAGACCCTGTTCCTTGGCGTGCTCGACGGACTTGGAGGTCGGACGCAGGCCGACGACGACGTCGACACCGGAATCGCGCAGGTTCAGCGCATGAGCGTGACCCTGAGAACCGTAACCGATGATGGCAACCTTCTTACCTTCGAGGACCGAGAGATCGCCGTCGTTCTCGTACCAGATTTGTGCAGCCATTGTGATTGGCACTCCTTTTTATGTAGTGGGGTGAACGCCTTCCGGCGCTCGGGTTTCTACCATTCGCAGATGAATTCGCGTGTTTTTGTGCATGGATTTTGTCCTGCAAACTGGGGTCTATCCTACCGGAGCCTCCATCTTGCAGCGTGTCTGGTCCACAAAGTGAGCCGCGAAACCGTAAAAATCCGTCGCGGCAACGGCAAGTTTCATGTATTTTGACGGGAAGGCGGCATAGGATACAACGCGTAGGGATTTTTGATTAGGAAGAGATGTCATGGTCACTGCGACTGGTCCTGCGCCCGGATCTGAAATGACGGCGGCAATCGGCGATATTGAGGACCGTAGCACGGCAGGAGTTCTGCACGTCGCCGCGATTTTCGCTTCGCACATGGTATTGCAGCGCAACAAACCCATCGCCGTGTTCGGCGCGTTGGATGCTGATTGTGCCGGACTTGAGGTTTCGGCGGAAATACGCGATTTCGATGGTTCCGTGATTGTGCAGGCGCACGCGTACGCCTCCAAAGAGATCAAGAACAGCCTGTCTCCGTGGCGCGTTATGCTGCCCGCGCAGCCTGAAGGCGGACCCTACACGTTGCGCGTC
Organism: Bifidobacterium hominis; assembly: GCF_040095915.1. Taxonomy (NCBI): domain Bacteria; kingdom Bacillati; phylum Actinomycetota; class Actinomycetes; order Bifidobacteriales; family Bifidobacteriaceae; genus Bifidobacterium; species Bifidobacterium hominis. The sequence goes on from NZ_JBBMFR010000003.1 coordinate 127,278, forward strand.
ACCGCAGGCAACGATTTCATCGAATATTACGACGTGCTGATTGGTGAAGTGTGGCTTGCCGGCGGTCAAAGCAATATGGAACTTGAGTTGCGCAATAGCGAAAACGCTGAGGAAGCCCTCGAAAACTGCGCTGATCCGCTCCTGCGTTTTTACAATGTGCCGAAAACCGGCGTGATTAATCGTAATGCCGAACATGCGGCAAGCTGGCAGGAATCATCGCCCGAAAATAGTGGCGTGATGAGTGCCGTAGCGTACTATTTCGCTCGAAAACTGCGTAACGAACTCGATTCCGATCTTCCGATCGGCATTATCGACTGTTATATCGGGGGTACGTCGATTAGTTGTTGGATGAGCGAAGATGCACTGAATTCCAGCGAATCCGGGCGTGGCTATCTTGCTCGTTACGAGCAGGCGGTCGCCGGTAAAACGCAGGAACAATTCGATTTGGAGTATAGCGAATGGCAGTCGCGTTCTGATACGTGGAATGCGTCGATTGCTGCAGCTCGTGAAGCCGATCCTGATGTGACGTGGGATACGCTGACCCAACAGTACGGCGAATGCCCGTGGCCGCCGCCGATGACGCCGACCTCGCAGTGGCGTCCGACTGGTCCGTTCCATGCCATGCTGGAACGCATTGTGCCATACTCCTTGGCTGGATTCCTGTGGTATCAGGGTGAGGAAGACGAACAGTATTGCGGAACCTACCGTGAGCTGTTGGGCATGATGATCGGCGAATGGCGTGCGCTGTGGAGCGAGAATCTGCCGTTCCTGATCGTGCAGCTGCCGCAGTGGATCGACAAGAAGGTCGACGAGGGCGAAGGCGATCCGATGCTGTGGCCGGTGCTGCGTGAGGCCCAGTGGGATGCCGCACAGTCCATCGACAACGTGTTCGCCATTTGCACCATGGATTGCGGCGAATACAACAACATTCACCCGGTTGATAAGCGCACGCCCGGCGAGCGTCTCGGCAATTGTGCGCTTCACCAAGTGTATGGTATGAGCCGTATTCCGGTGTATGGTCCGACTGTGCTGGGCTTCCGCTGCGACGAAGGCGGTCGCGTGCGTCTGTTCTTCCGGTATGCGCACGGCCTGCATTTCAGCGGTACCACGCCCGACAGTTATGGTGATAAGTTCGACAAGAGCCTGCCTTCGTTGGTACGACTGCCGGAACGTTCCGGTTTCGAGCTTGCCGGCGCTGATGGTGTGTTCCATCCGGCCACTGCTGCGATTTTCGTGGATTGCGATATTGACGATTTGATCAACGCGAAGGTCAATGTGGTTGACTATAACGCTACGGAGTTCGGTATTCCGATTAACAGTCGCAGTATCGGCACGATTACGTTGGCCACGCCGGAAGTGCCAGCGCCGGTGATGATGCGCTACGCGTGGCGCAGTTGGGGGCCTGCACCGTTGGCTAATGACAATGATCTGCCCGCTCACCCATTCAAGCTAGACCTGACCGATCACACCGACTCTGATCACGCTGAATAATCACGTTGCATGATTGTCGCTAGTCGACAATGAATAGCGTGCGATTGCTGTGCTTATAGTGTGCGGCAATCGCACGCTTTGTATTGCGATTGAAGTCTTGCTGATCGCACGTCAGTCAAATACGAATCAAATACCAGTCAAATAAAAAATCGTTGAAAAATCAACGTTTCTGCGATTTGCGGCACCAAAATCGCAGAAACGAATCAAATAAAAATATGTCACGAATGCATAGGCTATTGCCACAGATCCGGGCCGAATGATTCCAGGTATGCGGTGAGTTCGGCGGCCATCTGTTCGTCTTCCGGAACTCGCGGATGGCCATCCGTGCCGCAACCGTTGCGTGAATACAAAAAATGTTTCACGTGAAACTCGCCCTCAGTGCGAAGCTTATCGCAGACTTCGCCGATCGCTCGGTCCCAAGCGGCGTCGTGCCGCACAATTGTTGTGGTAAGCACGATCAGCGCTTTCGGGTACTTCTCGCGTAACGCATGCACGAAATCGACATAGCGCGCACGCCAATGCTGCGCCTCAGCACTGTCGTAATCCAGCGCCATGAAATCGCGTGGATGCGCATCGTTCTGACCCAAGGCAACCACCACCACATGTGGCGTGTATCGCGTAAAATCCCACGGCTGTGGCTCGCTGAATTCCGGATTGTAGGTGCTGCGATCCCAAATGCTTTCCATGCCGAGATAGTGCGGTGCGTGAAACCAGCCAATACCGTCGATGAGGCTGGCTCCGCCCTGCGCTACTAGATGAGCTTGAGCGTTGAGGTTGCGTGAGGTGATTGAGGCGTACGAATACCAAGAGTTGCTGTAGCCGCTCAAATCCTCGTCGGGATCTGCCTGCCCCTCGTAGCACAGTGCCTCGCAACGTTCGCCGCAGGTTACGGAATCGCCGTAGAATTCCATGCGACGGCTTGGCTTAGTGGCGCTGGGTGGCAGTAGTTGCGCATTGTCGTCAAGCTCGATGCTGATCATGTCGTAGCGATTGTTGCCTTCATCCTGACGTTTGAAAATCGTGACTTCATGCATGATGTTCGGCAATTGTTCGGCAATGGTGACGTATACGGGTTTGCGAACGTCGGATTGACTGTGCTGCATGTCTGCTGGTTCTGCTGGTTCCGTTGGTTCCACGCGGCTGGGATAGCCGTTTTCCAGCGTGACGGCGTCATGTTCGGTGTCGATGGGGACGGGAATGCGCAGTTGCATGCCATCAACGACGGCTCCCAGAGTGGCTCGCCCATACCCCCAATGGTTGACGAGGCGTACGCCGATGTATGTTCCAGTGCAACGGAATGACACTTGCGTGTACGGGAATGCCCATGTTTGGAATGGCGCGTGCGTGACTGGATCCACGGCATCGCTGACGCGTCCCATATGACGAAGATTCGGATTGTTGAAAGAAATATGCTGCATGTGAGAGTTCCCCTATTGCTTCAATGCTGATTGCGGCAGTGCCTGTTGCCGCAATACATGGAGGACTGGCTGAACGGCAGAGATTTCGGTCAGTTCTTGATATCGTTCCAGCTGGCGGTCGTCGCCTGGCTGATGTGAACGATACGATTGCCTGCGCGCAATATCTTAACCGACTTTACGAAAAGACACGCAGTCGGTTGCTTCATAACGGGTGTGTGCGAATACTTGACTGCCTGTTCCGCGTGTTGTTGTGTGTACGTTTGTTTGCGCAACTGATTACAAGATATCGAAATGCTGGCTGATACTGCCGTTTTCGTGTGAAATCTGCAATTTGACACTGCCGTTTTCGTGCGAAATAATGATTTTGATACTGCCGTTTTCGTGCGAAATCCTTGATTTGACACTGCCGATTCCGTGTAAACCAGTATGAAAATCGTTGCAATATAAGGAGTTTGGCGATGTTTAAGCGTAAGTTCTATGACGAGATGCTCGAATGGAAGAATCGTGATCAAGGTGCAAGCGCCCTGCTTATTGAAGGTGCTCGACGTGTTGGTAAAAGCACGATTGCGGAAGCGTTCGCCAAACGTGAGTATGACTCGTATTTGGCAATCGACTTTTCCGAAGCGCCTCAGGAAGTGCTTGATCTCTTTCGTCAGTATCGGCAGGATCTTGAAACCTTTTTCACTTACCTGTCTGCCTACTATGAAGTGAATCTGGTGCCGCGGCATTCGGTGATTATTTTCGATGAGGTGCAGAGTTTTCCTCCTGCGCGCGAATTCATTAAACGATTGGTGGCTGATGGCCGTTTCGATTACATTGAAACTGGGTCGTTGCTGTCCATCCATCAGAATGTCAAAGATATTGTTATTCCTTCCGAGGAGCAGTCAGGGGAGTTGAATCCCTTGGATTTCGAAGAATTCTTGTGGGCGTACGGGAACGAACAGCTGGCGTATGCCATTCGCGACTCATTCGAGCATATGAGGCCTTTGCCTTCCGCGCTGCATAACAAGGCCATGCGCCTCCTGCGTGAGTACATGCTTGTTGGGGGTATGCCTCAGGTGGTGGAGGACTACATCAAGCAACGTGATTTTGGCTCGGCTGACCGTATTAAACGGCGCATCCTCAACTTATACCGTCAGGATGTCGCCAAATATGCGCAAGGTTATGAAGCTAAGGTGATGGCGGTGTTTGACGCGATCCCTGCACAACTCTCACGTAAGGAGAAGCGATTCCGCATCACTTCAATCGGAAAAAACGCGCGCATGAGGGATTATCGTGATTCCTTTTTCTGGCTGTCCGACGCCAGAGTGACCAACAACTGTTATAACTCCACCGACCCGAATGTGGGGCTGGGGCTTAACGAGGACGAAGCCAAAGTGAAGTGTTATATGGCGGATACTGGGCTTTTGTCGGCGTTGACGTTTGCCGATCGAAAGACGACTCCGGCCTCGCTGTATAAGGACGTTCTGTTCGGCAAGCTTGCATTTAATGAGGGCATGTTTGTGGAGAATCTCGTTGCTCAGCAACTCCGTGCTTCAGGGCATCGGCTGTTTTTCTATTCCTGCGGTAACCATGAAGACAAGTATGGTGCGATGGAGATTGATTTTCTGATTACTCGAGAGTTTGAGAATTCGGCTATGAAGGCGCGAATCAGTCCTATTGAAGCGAAATCTGGTATTCGGTACGGCACTGTTTCGCTGAATAAATTCAAAGAGAAATTTGGCAAGCGTGTAGGTATGAGGTTTGTGTTGGCGCCTAAACCGATGGTTGTGGATAAGGCTGCGGAGTGCATCACGTTGCCGTTGTATATGGCGCATTGTTTGTGATGAGTGTTGCTGGCTGTGCATGATTGGTGCAGAGCGGCTGGTTTGCGCTGTGTCTGGAGTGCTGGCTTATTATATGAAACACGGTACCTTAACCGCTTCATGGAAAGGACGTGCAATGGAGAACACTTTTCCTCAGGATTTTGTATTTGGTACGGCTACGGCGTCGTACCAGATTGAAGGTGCGGTGAACGAGGATGGTCGCTGCCCCTCGATTTGGGACACGTTCAGCCATACCCCGGGTGCCACGCTAGCCGGCGATACCGGCGATGTGGCAACGGACTCGTACCATCGTTGGCGCGAGGATCTGGCGCTGCTCAAGGATCTCGGCGTTGATGCTTACCGTTTTTCGATTGCCATGCCGCGCATCATGCCAACGCCCAACGGCGTCGTCAACGACAAGGGCCTCGACTTTTACGAGCGCATTGTCGACGCATTGCTGGAGAGTGGCATCAAGCCGGTCGTGACGCTTTATCATTGGGATTTGCCGCAGTATTTGGGTGATGAAGGCGGTTGGCTGAATCGCAAAACCGCATACGCGCTGGCCGACTACACCTCTGTGGTGGCCAAGCGCCTCGGCGACCGTATCGACACGTGGACCACGTTGAACGAACCGTGGTGCTCCTCATATTTGAGCTATGGTGCAAAGGAGCATGCGCCGGGCTTGGGTCTCGGCCCAGGTGCATTTCCCGCGGTGCATCACTTGAATCTCGCGCATGGTTTGATGGTTCAGGCCGTGCGTGCCGAGCTGGGGGAGAGTGCCAAGTGTTCGGTCACACTGAATCTTGCGTTGAACCGCGGTGACGCCGATGCCTGCCATCGTCTCGATCTGATTTCCAACCGTGCGTTCCTTGACCCGATGCTGCGTGGCCGTTACCCCGACGAGCTGTTCGCCATCACCAAGGGCATCTGCGATTGGAGTTTCGTGCAGCCGGGCGATCTTGAGCAGATTCATCAGCCGATCGACGTGCTCGGCATCAACTATTACTCCACGAATCTGCTGGCCATGAGTGACCGACCGCAGTTCCCGCAGTCCACGGAGGCTTCCACGGCTCCTGGCGCGTCCGACGTCGACTGGTTGCCGACGGAGGGGCCGCATACCGATATGGGTTGGAATATCGATCCTGATGGCCTGCATGATCTGTTGGTGCGTGTGCATGACAATTACCCTGAAGTGCCGCTGATGGTCACGGAAAACGGCATGGCCTGCAAGGATCAGTTGGTGGTTAACGACGATGGCAGCAAGTCGGTGCACGACGCTGACCGCATCGACTACCTGCAGCGTCATCTTGTCGCGGCTCGTCGCGCGATGAGCGAGGGTGTGCCGTTGACCGGCTATTTCGTGTGGTCGTTGCTTGACAATTTCGAATGGTATTTCGGCTATGCCAAGCGATTCGGTATCACGTACGTCGATTACGCTACGCAGGAGCGCATTCCGAAGGATAGCTTCCTGTGGTATCGCAATTTCATTGCGTCCCGTGCATAGCTTTGCTCATGTGAGGTTGGAGTTGCGGATGCGCTTCTGAAAATCGCACTGAACGACATTGGCATGTCGCGTCATTTTGAAGACGTGACATGCCAATTTTTGTTGATTCTCCAACGGTTTTGCGGATACTGCAGCATGACTTAATCGCTTAATGACACTCCAGTAAATAAAATTACATTAATCGCATTAATGTTAACCTACTGAATACTTGTTAGATTGCAGATAAGTAATCGAAAGCCCAGTAATATCAACTTTTTTGCAGACTAAACAAAATCGCGTAATGTTGAGAAAGCATCGTAAAACTCATTTCGGGGGTATTGACGCACTACTTAAGCGCTTGACAAGCTTAAGGGGTTCAGTTATCGTAAGTATTACCACTTCATCAAGGGCAGGCAGAGAGGCCTGAGATGAAAGGCATCACCAACGGAGAATCGGTGCCGAGTCTCCCGAAGTGATGAACAGTGATTCATAAGGAAGGATCAGAAGATGAATCTCAAGAAGATTGTCGCAGCCGGTGTCGCAGCCGCCTGCATGATGGGCATGGCTGCTTGCGGCGGCAGCGACAGCTCCTCGCAGTCCACGGATCTCCAGTACAAGGACATCACCCTTGGCGAGACCGGTAAGGACATCAAGGCCAATCTGAAGCTGTACAGCAACCGTACCGATATGCTCAAGGACGACTACAGCGGCACGACCTGGAAGCAGTACCTCGCTGAGTTCAACAAGATGTATCCGAACATCAAGATCTCCATCGAAGGCGGCACTGATTACGCCAACAGCGCGCTGACCCGTCTGCAGGGTGGCGACTGGGGCGACATCATGATGATCCCGGCCGTTGATAAGTCCGAGCTGGGCAACTACTTCCTGTCTTACGGCTCCCTCGACGACGTGAAGAAGGAAGTCAAGTATGCTACCGACAAGGCCTACGACAACAAGGTCTACGGCATCGCTTCCACCGGCAACGCCTCCGGCATCGTCTACAACAAGAAGGTCTTCAAGGACGCCGGCATCGACAAGCTGCCGACCACCCCGGATGAGTTCATCTCCGACCTGAAGGCCATCAAGGAGAAGACCAAGGCCATCCCGTTGTACACCAACTATGCCGCTGGTTGGACCATGGGCGCATGGGATGACTACATTGGCGGTACCGCTACCGGCGATGCCAAGTACCTGAACCAGGTGCTTGAGCACACCAAGAATCCGTTCAAGGATCCGGGCGACGGCACCCACGCCTACAACGTCTACAAGATTCTGTACGACGCTGTTGCCGATGGTCTGACTGAGGACGATTACTCCACCACCGATTGGGAATCTTCCAAGGGCAAGATGAACAACGGCGAGATCGCTACCATGGTGCTCGGCTCCTGGGCAGTCTCCCAGATGCAGGCCGCTGGCGACAACGCTGAAGACGTCGGCTACATGCCGTTCCCGATCACCGTCGACGGCAAGCAGTATGCGTCTTCCGGTCCGGATTACGCATTCGGCATCAACAAGAAGGCTTCCGCTGACAATCAGGAAGCGTCCATGATCTTCGTCAAGTGGATGACCGAAAAGTCCAACTTCGCCTACAACGAGGGTGGCATCCCGATCTCCGCCAACGACGACAAGCTTCCTGACCTCTACGCCAACTTCAAGGATGTCGAGCTCATCGCCGACGAACCCGCCAAGTCCGGCGAGGAAGATCTGTTCAACGACCTCAACTCTGATTCCGAGCTCAACCTCAAGAACGGCGGCGACGCCCGCGTTCAGGGCATCGTCGAGCACGCTGCCAACAAGGACCAGACCTATGACGAACTCGTCCAGGAATGGAACCAGAAGTGGAACGACGCTCTCGACTCCGAGGGTGTTGACGCCAAGTGAGCTTGATGCTCAATCTGTGATTGCTTTCAATCATCACTGAGGACTTCGGCTCGTTCTCAGCAGGAACGGTCGAAGTCCTTTTCTTTCACTAACAACAAGGCAGAGAAGAAAACTCACCTGAGGGGGATATCATGACTGCAGCAGCAGTGGAACCGGCCGAGAAGGTCGAGATCCCATTCAATAAGCAGCCCCGAGATTGGCGCAAGGCCGGTATTATCGTCGCCTTCTGCGCAGTTCCGGTCGCACTGCTCGTAATCTTCACGTATTGGCCGTTCGGATCCATGATCGGCTACTCGTTCTACAAGATGAAGTACATCGGCCCGCGTGAATTCATCGGCCTCAAGAACTACATTGATGTCTTCACCCGTCCCGACACGCTCTCCTCCCTGAAGTTGAGCCTTTACTACATGGCCGGCGCGCTGATCCAGGTTGGCCTGGCCCTGTACCTGTCCAGCATGCTGGCGTTCAAGGTCCGCGGCGGCAGCGCTTTCAAGGCCATCTACTTCTTCCCGTACCTGATCAACGGCATTGCAGTCGGCTTCATCTTCAAGTTCTTCTACACACGTGGTTACGTGTTCGATACTGTGCTTCAATGGTGCGGATTCCAGCTTGACAGTCTGCCCTACTGGCTGAAAGACCAAAGCGTGAACAACTGGTCGCTGGTGGGCGCGTCGATCTGGCGCTACCTCGGGCAGAACGTGATCCTGTTCATCGGCGCAATGATGTCGATCGACGGATCGCTGTACGAGGCCGCGGAAATCGATGGCGCCAACAAGTTCCAGCAGTTCCGCCATATCATTCTGCCGGGCATCAAGACCATCCTCGTGCTGAACGTCATCCTTTCGATCACCGGCTCGTTGTCCGCCTTCGAAGGCCCGTACGTCATCACCACCGGCGCGAACGGCACCGCCACCTACTTCGTGCGCATGGACCGCATCGCCCACACCAGCCAGAAGGTCGGCCTGGCATCCGCCATGGCAATCGTCCTGCTGATCATCATTCTCATTTGCGCGCTGTTGCAGCAACTGTTCTTCAACTACGCGTTTAAGGACGCTGACGACGGTGTGGAGAAGGCAAAGAAGAAGGCCGCGAAGATCGAGCGCCAGCGCGCCCGCATGGCCAAGAAGAACGCTCCGATCTTCAAGAACGGTCCGAGCAAGACTGAAAAGGCGGTGGCATGATGACTGACGCAGTGGCACTCGCGAAGGAACGCTCCGCAGCCAAGACTTCTGGCTTCTGGTACAAGTTCAAGATTGGTTTCTTCGTTTTCGTCAAGTATCTTTCCCTGGTTTTCGTGGCATTCATGATGCTGTTGCCTCTGGTCAGCTGCTTTGTGACCGCCGCCAAGACGGACAAGGAATACCACAGCACATCTGTTATGGATATGCCGAAGAATTGGCTCAATTTCGACAACTATGTGCAGGCGTTCACCACGTCGAACATGGCAGTCGCATTCCGCAACTCCATCATCGTGGTGGTTGTAGTCCTGATCGTCACCACGATCATCGGCACCATGCTTGCCTACGCGTTGAGCCGTTTCCGCTTCCCCGGTAACACCTTCATCCGTGGCATGTTCACCATCGCGGCCCTGCTTCCGGGCATCGCAATGCAGGTCGCGCTGTACAAAATGATGGTCAACTTCCACGCAGTCAACACGATGTGGGGATACATCCTCATGCAGTGCGGCACCGACGTCATCTCCATCTACGTATTCATCCAATTCTTTGAGAATATCCCGGTGTCTATGGATGAAGCCGCAATCATGGATGGCGCCTCGTACTTCACCGTCTACTACAAGATCCTGCTGCCGCTGCTGAAGCCGGCAATCGTGACCTGCGCAATCCTGAAGGGCGTCGGCGTGTACAACGAATACTACGCGGCCAACCTATACCTGCAGAATGCCGATCTGAAGACCATCGCAATCGCGTTGTACTCCTTCACCGGTCCTATGGGCAGCAAGTACAACCTGATCTGCGCCGGCGTGATCATCACGCTGCTGCCAATGCTGATCCTGTTCCTGATCTTCCAGAAGCAGATCTACAGCGGCATCGCAGCAGGCGCCGTCAAGGAATAAAAACGTATAACTGAACCTCCTTTTCCATAACCGGGACCGCACCGAGATTGAGATCGCGGCGCGGTCCTTCCTTCATCTTTCCTCGTTAACTTTTTCGCAAAAAGGATTCACAACCATGTCTCACATTCCCAGCACGTTTGCCCCACTTGCAGAAGGATGGACGCTGACGGCCGTCAACCCAGAAGCCGCCCCAGAATCGCTGCGTGAAACGCTTACCGTCGGCATTCCGGCAACCGTGCCGGGAGAGGCGACCCTGGACCTGCTGAATGCAGGACTGATCGCCGATCCGTTCGACGGCGCCAACGAGAATGATCAGCAGTGGATCGGCGACATCGACTGGCGTTTCACTTGCCGTTTCGACTGGCACGACAACGGTGCCGACCGCCACGACTTGGTGGCCTACGGCCTCGACACCATCGCCGACATTGTGCTGAACGGACGCCCGGTGGCCTCCACCAAGAACTTCCACCGCTCCTACCGTTGGGACGTGGGCGAACTGCTGCGAGAGGGCGCCAACGAACTGACCGTCACCTTCACCTCTCCGGTGCGTGAATCCGACCGTATGGAGCAGGCCCGCGGCTACTACCCGCACACCGAGCATCACGCGTTCAACCAGATTCGCAAGCCGAGCTACTCCTTCGGCTGGGATTGGGGCATCGATGTGGCAAACGCCGGCATCTGGCGTGAGATTGGCATCGATTCCTGGTCCGACGTGCGTTTGGTTTCCGTGCGTCCGTTGGTTGATGTTGCCGCTGATGGTACCGGCCTGCTGAATGTGCACGTCGAGATCGAACGTGTGGGCAAGGGTCGCATCATGTCCCCGTATGATTCCCATCCCGTGCGTCAGGCGGTGCCGGTGCATGCGGAGATTTCCGGTTTCGGTGTTGCTTTGGCTGCCGACGGCATTGTTGGGGAAGGCCGCGATAGCGCGGTGATTACGATTGCAGTGCCAGAAGCGAAGTTGTGGTGGCCGATTGGCTACGGCGATCAGCCGCTATACGACGTTGCCGTCACCGCCGGTGAGGCCGCTACCGCAGAAGCCGCCGCCTGGAACGGCCATGTCGGTTTCCGTACCGTGCATGTTGACACCCGCGCCGATGAAGTCGGCCGTCCATTCCAGATTTATGTCAACGATGTGCCGGTGCACGCGCACGGCTACAACTGGATTCCGGATGATGCGTTCATCGCACGCGTTTCCAACCGCGATTACGAGCGCGGCATCCGCGACCTGGTGGAATCCAACTCCAACATGGTGCGTGCATGGGGTGGTGGCATCTACGAAGCCGACGAATTCTACGATTTGTGCGACAAGTACGGCATCATGGTGTGGCAGGACTTCATGCTGGCCTGCGCGGCCTACCCGGAAGACACCGAAACCAAGGCCGAAGTCGAAGCCGAAGCCCGCGAGCACATCACCCGTTTGAGCGAACATGCCAGCCTGATTGTGTGGAACGGATCCAACGAAAACTATGTGGCCTATGCGGAATGGGGCGGCTACAAGCAGGCCCTGCGCGACGACGACCGCAAGGCCAACGAGTTCGGCTACGGAGAGAAGCCGTGGGGCGACTACTACTATTCCGAACTGTTCCCGGCCCTGCTCGCAGAGCTCGATCCGGCACGTTCCGTCTATCTACCAAGCTCTCCGATGAGCTTCACCAAGTTCGTGGGCGCCAACTTCGACACCGACGGCACCATGCACATCTGGGATGCTTGGAACCGCGCCGATTACACCGTATATGCGCAGTACACCCCGCGCTTCGCCGACGAATTCGGCTATCAGGCCCCGCCGGCATGGAGCACGCTCACTAACGCAGTGCACGACGAGGTTCTCGAACCGTTCGGCAAGCAGATGCTGGTGCATCAGAAGGCCATGGGCGGCAATTACAAGCTGGCCCGTGGCATGCGCTCGCACATCACCCCTGGCCATCTTGACGACGTGAGCTTCGGCGGCGTGGTCAACGGCAAGCCGTCTGACGGCGAGCACAGCTGGCTGATTCCGACCGACAATTGGGCCGATATAGAGGATTGGCATTGGGCATGCCAGCTGCAGCAGGCGCAGGCCATGCGTTTCGGCGTGGAGCATATGCGCTCCCTCGAGCCGGTCAACGCGGGCGCGCTGATTTGGCAGCTCAACGACGATTGGCCTGTCGTTTCCTGGGCGGCCGTCGACTTCGATGGACATCGCAAGCCGGTATGGTACGCTTCCCGCGACTTCTTCGCGCCACGCCTGGCCACCATCCAGCCGCGTGTGTCCGACGAATACCGTGAAACCCACAGCTGGGAAGGCACGAAGACCGCCAACGACCACTTCGAACTCATCGTGCTCAACGACACCCGTGAGGCATGGAAGGGCACGTGGAAGGTCGAGCGCGTCACGCTGGCCGGCGAAGTGCTCGCTACCCAGAGCTTCGACGATGTTGAGCTTGGCGCCGTTTGCCATATCGGTCTGCCGCTCGCCGAGGACATCGTCTCCTACGGGGATGCCGGCAACGAGCTGGTTGTGGCGACCCCGTCCGACAACGCCTTCGCCCGAGTGATCTTCAATCCGACCGAAATCATCGACCAGAAGCTTGCCGCCCCGGCTGAAGCGTTCAGCACTGCGGCCGTAGCCGTGGAAGATGGCGTGGAACTTACCGTCACAGCCAAGAGCTACGTGCGTGACCTGTTCTGCATGGCAGACAAGGTCGACGCGAAGGCTTCGGTGGCCGAGGGCATGGTCTCGCTGCTTCCGGGCGAAAGCGTCGTGCTGCACATCACCACCACCGATGCTGGGGCGCTTGCCGATCCGAACGTATTCGCAGCTGCCAACGTGCTGCGTTCCGCCAACGATCTGAAGCGCGAATGGTGAGATTCCGCGAATACGCCGTCTACTGAAGCGGTAGAAGAGTGGATAGAGGACTACTGAAATTTCAGTTGACGTGTTCGGTTGAGTAAAAACATAAGTTGAAGCGCCACCGACCTTAAGAGACGAAAGTGTTGTGAGCACTGACTTTTCAAGAGGTTGGTCGGCGCTTTTACTGTATGATGTAGATGAATCGTTTAAGTTGCGATTTAAGTTAAGAAGAAGGACGCGGACATGCCTATTCAAAAAAGCAAGGTGACGATTTTTGACGTTGCCCGAGCTTCAGGGGTCTCCAGTAGCGCTGTTTCATATGCGCTCAACGGCAAGTCTGGTGTTTCCGATGTGACCCGAGACAAGGTGTTGAAGGTCGCACACGAACTGGGATGGAAGCCAAATGGCGCGGCACAGGCGCTGGCCAAGTCGAAGACGCAGCGCGTGGGTCTGGTGTTGGGTTACGACCCGAAGCTGCTTTCCGTCGAACCCTACATGATGGAGCTTATTTCCGGTCTTGGCGCCGAGTTGGAAAAATACGATTATTCCTTGCTGGTACGCATGGCCGTTGACGAGAATGCGAAGCTTGCGATCATCGACGATTGGATCGCCACCGGCAACGTCGATGCCATGCTGCTCGTCAATGTGGAACTTGGCGATCCTTGCGTCGCCCTGCTTGAGGAGCATGAGGAAATGCCGGTGCTTGCCATCGCCGACGCTTCCGTGGCCGGCAATCTGCCGAGCCTGTCAAGTGCCGATGCCGATGCCGTGCGCCAAGCGGTGCGATACCTGTATGATCTCGGGCATCGTCAGATCGCCCGCGTCGGCGGTCCCGAATCGCTTGCGCACTCGTATATTCGTGATTCCGCCTTTGCAGATGTCGCTTCTGAGCTGGGCATGCGTTACCGCTGCCTGCACACCGACTACACGCCGGAGACTGGTAGCGAGGCCACGAAGCGTTTGCTGTCGTTCCCAGAGCATCCGACGGCGATCATCTACGACAATGATGTGATGGCGTTGGCAGGCCTTGGCGTGGCAGCTTCGCAAGGCATCAAAGTGCCGGAGGAAATCTCCATCATGTCGTGGGATGATTCCTTCATGTGCACCGCGGCCTATCCGAATCTGACCGCCATGGGCCGTGATGTGGTCGATACCGGTAAGCAAGCCGCCGGATTGCTGCTCAAGCTGATCGACGGTGAGCGCGTGGGGCATCTGATGGAAGGGCCGTACGAATTGCGTGCCCGCGCTTCGACCGGTCCCGCTCCGGCAGAGGAAAAGATGCGATGATGAGTTTAAAAATTGCGATTGCGCATTTGCTGCGGCAATCGTAATTTTTTATTCGAGGGCGAATGTTTTGCGTACGAGCATCATCTGCAGATAGAAGCTCGCTCCGGCCGCGACGAGAATCCACAATAGGGGGATGAGCATCAACGTCTGCTGCGGTGCTATCAATACCACGATAATCGGCCAGATGTCCAGCAAAAGCACCGCAAATGCGATATGAGGGCGCATCAACGCGAGTCTGACGGATTGCTTGATTTGCTCGCCCACGCTGAGTTTGCTGCGGCCCGACAAGGGCAGGATGAAGGCGAACAGCGAGCCGATCACCGCGATCACCGCGAGGGTCAGCCATACAGGATCGCGACGGTGTTGCCGGATTGCTTCGACAGATACCACAGGTCGAACAGCGCGAGTCCCCAGAACAGCGCAAGAATGGCGGTCAGTGCGAGATTGGTGGGGAAGCGGCGCTTGAACGCGGCCCAGAAACTGCGGAAAATGCCCTTGGACGAGCCTGTCTGCAGTTCGCGTGCGACTTCACAGGCGGCGGATGTGGACGCTCCGATCGTTACGACGGGGATGGAGCAGACCGTCCATGCGACGCTGATCATGGCCATGTCGCCGATGGTGCTCATCAGATCGTTGAAGGGATTGTCTTGACTGAAGATGTTCGCCATGGTTCCTCACTTTAATGCATGTTCGTAATTCGGCGGAGCGGCTGCGTTGGCGTCACGCCGTTTTGCAATACTTAAGCGCTTAATATATACTGAATCCAGTTAAAAGTCAAAAGCCTGAAAAGCTGGGCAGGTGTGCCTGGCTTGCATTTTCCATACCCGAAGGAGACAACGATGTTTGATCAGGGACCCCATGCCGTGCTGCGCCGAGATGGCGTGTGCATCGTGCTGAAGACCCCTACCGACGAAATGCCGCAAGTCGAATACTGGGGTGCTGACTTCGGCCTTTCGCCCGACGAAGCCGCACTGACCCAGCTTGACGCCATGACGCTGAGAATCACCCCTCCGAACGAAAAGCCCGACGCGGCCCTGCGTCCATCGCTGCTGCCACAAGGCGCCGAAGCGTTCGCCGGCCGTCCGGGACTTGAAGCCTACCGTGGCGGACGCCCGGTGTTCGTGCGCTGGACTTCCGTGACCACATTCCTTGCCGCGGAAGATCGCGAAACCGAGGCGACGGCAATCACCGTCGCTGCGGAAGATAGCGTGAACAAAGTACGTCTCAATCTCAAGCTTTCGCTGAAAAAGGGCGGACTTGCGATGGTCGAACAGACCGTCAGTAATATCGACGGTGCGAATGGCGGCGAAAACAGCGAAAACGGGCCATTGACCGTCAATTGGCTGGAATCTACTATGCCGATGCCCCGTCGTGCAGACACGCTCACGCAATTCACCGGTCGTTGGCCGCTCGAAAAGCAGCCGCGTACCGCTGCTATGCCGTCCGGTTCCGTGACACGCGAATGTCGCCACGGCAAAACCAGCCATGAAAGCCCGTGGATGTTCATCGCATCCGACGGCGAACCGAAGTGGGCGAGCGGCGAAGTGTGGGCCTGCCATCTGGCGTGGAGCGGCAATCAGACGTACCGCATCGACAATCTGCCGCCCCATGAAACGCTGATCGGCGCCGGCGAACTGCTCGGCCCCGGTGAAATTCAGCTTGCGGCCGGCGAATCGTATGAGGCTCCGCAGGTCTGCTTCTCATACTCCGCAACTGGTCTTGACGGCATGGCCGCACGCTTCCATACGTGGCTGCGCTCGCTGCCGAAGCATGTGTCAAGCCCTCGTCCGTTCACCATCAACACGTGGGAAGCGGTGTATTTCAACCATGACGAAGCCACGCTCATCAAGCTGGCCGACCGTGCCGCAAGCATCGGCGTCGAACGTTTCGTGCTTGACGATGGCTGGTTTCACGAACGTCGTGACGACACCAGGGGCCTCGGCGATTGGGTGGTCGATCCGGAAGTCTGGCCGAACGGCCTCGACAATCTCGCTAAGCATGTGCACGACCTTGGCATGCAGTTCGGCCTGTGGTTCGAGCCGGAAATGGTGAACCTCGACTCCGACTGCGCCCGCGAGCATCCGGATTGGATCCTCGCCGCGCCTGAAGCGGTGCCGTACCGTGAAGACGTCTCCTACCGCACCCAGTATGTGCTTGATCTGGCCAATCCGGCCGCCTACGAGCATGTGCGCGGGCAGATGGCGGCACTGGTCGAGCAACTCGGCATCGACTACATCAAGTGGGATCACAATCGTGACGTCACCGAGCCGGTGCACAACGGCCGTTATGGTCTGCACGAGCAGACGGAAGCCTGCTATAAGCTGTTCGACGATCTGAAATCGCAATTCCCGAAGCTGGAAATCGAAAGCTGCTCGTCTGGCGGCGCTCGCACCGATGCCGGCATTCTGCAGCATGCCGATCGCATTTGGGGATCCGATTCCAACGATCCGCGCGATCGCGTGGACATTCAGCGTTACACCGAACTCGTGGTGCCGCCGGAAATGATCGGCGCGCATGTCGGCCCGTCGCCGGCACACTCCACCTGGCGTGCCACCGAATTGAGCTACCGTGCGGCCATTTCGCTGGAAGGCTGTTCCGGCTTCGAATGGAACATTCTTGAATGCTCCGATGACGAGGTTGAGCAGCTGCGCGCATTCGTGTCGCTGTATAAGGAGTTGCGTGGCGTGCTGCACCACGGCACGGTGATGCACGCGGACTTCAAGGATCCGGCGCTGCGCGGCCGCGGTGTGGTGTCCGACGACGGCAAGCGGGCCGTGTGGGTGGTGGCGACCGTCACCAACCTGCGTGACGTGCTTACTGAGCGCCTGCGCATGCCGGGATTGGACCCCGATTGCATGTACCGTGTGCGTTTGCGCGACGAGGTCGGCGAGGTGCGTTGGGGCTGGAACACCCCGCAATGGATTTCCGCGGCGCAGATGGACAGCTTCAAGGTCTCCGGCCGCCTGCTGAACGAAATCGGCCTGCAGGTGCCGCCGCTGTGGCCGCTTGAAGCCATTGTGCTTGAGGTCGAGGCGCTGTAATGCGATTGCCGCGCTGAAATCGGCTTTGCCGAGGTGTTGCTGAAGTTTCGCCGAAACCGAAAAACGGTACCGTTCTCAATCGACGGTACCGTTTTTCAATTGAAGGTACGAATCTGCAATGTATGTCGCATAATATGCGAATTATTTTGTGATAATTTGTTGGAAAATGACGAAATAGATCCGGCAATCCTCATTATCATTCGTTCAGATAGTCAATGAATTGCTGTGCGATGCCGCGATTCTGCGATTCCTGCACAATGCCGATGATTGCATCGGATTTTGCGGATTTCAGCGTGCTCCAGCGTTTGAAATCCGTCATGGAAACGCCGAACGGTTCCACCCTGCCTTTGCCGCTGCCGTTGTAATCGGGGTCGTCGGAATCCTTGAACCCCTTCAACGTTACGAAATCGCTGGAAAGCGTCGTGCGCTGCGATTTGGTCAGCGACGAATCAAGGTTCGTCAGATAGCCGTATCCGGACAGCTCCTTATAGGTTTTCGGGGTGGCCACGATCACGTCGATTTCATGGTTGGCGATCATGGTTTGCAGCTTGCTGATGCCGTTTTCGTCGCTGGAGAAGTAGGTGTCGATGAGCACGCCGCCCTTGCGCCCCTCTGGTAGATCGAGTTTGCTGGCGACCTGCGATTGCAGGGTTGCGGCCTCCTGCTGGCTGACAGCGTCGTTGAACACGGCAACGTAGAGTTTCGGTGTTGCGGTCGGCGTGAGGACCTGTATTGCGATATAGATGACGACGCACACGATGGCGACGGCGGCCGCGGAGCGTGCGAGCAGTTGGTCACGGAAATACTTCCACTTGCGGCCCCAGGGCAGTTCGAGCAGTGTGATGATGCGCGATTTGCCTTTGTATTCGTTGGCTGAGGCGAGCGTGCTGATGGCTTCGGCCTGCTGGCTGTTGATTTCGCCGCCCTTGTATGATTCCGCGCTCATTGCCGCCTCCTTGCTGCAGTAATCCCGCTTGCCGATACCCGCCCAACATCGTATAGTGTCAAGCTTAAGAAAAGCTTAAGCGATTAAGTTTGGCAAGTCAACTACGATACGGAAGTGAAATTTGGAATTTGAAACGTGCCGATCGCGGAATACGCAATGAAAAGCGGGAATCGTAGATTGGAAATCAAAAACTGAAATCTGAAATCGTAATCTGAAATCAAAAAGCGCCCGTGCCCCTCGCTTGAGGCACGGGCGCATTGCTGCCCTATGACTTCAGGCGCGCTTCTGTGTGATCCGATAGGCGGCGAACAGCACGGCCAGCCAAATCACGCCGGCGACCACGGCGATGCGATAGCTTGCGGAGAAGCACATCAGCACCACGACCAGCAGCATGAACGCGATCACCACATATGGCGTCACCTTGGCGAACGGCAGCTTGAAAGTGAGCTTGTCAAGTGCTTCCTGGCCCTTCAATCCCTTCAAATCATTCGGACCGTCGCCGGCGGCGACAACGCGACGGAACTTAATTTCCGTAATCATGATCATGATCCAATTGATCGCAGCGGCGATCGTGGCGATCGACATCAAATAATTGAATGCGAAATCAGGCCACACGAACACCACGACCACGGCGATCGCAATAATGATGGCCGACGTGATCACACCCCCGACCGGAACGCCGCGCTTGTTCAGACGGCCCAGATACGCGGGCGCATTGCCCTGCTTCGCCAACGAATACAGCATGCGCGAGTTCGCGTACAGGCCGGAGTTGTACACGCTCATCACGGCGGTCAGACACACGAAATTCAGAATGCCGGCGGCCGCGTGCACGCCCACCGAGTCGAAAATCTGCACGAACGGGCTGGAATTGCCGTCGATCGTGCTCCACGGGACCACGGCCATGATCACGCCGAGCGCGCAGATGTAGAACACGAGAATACGCCAGATAATGCCGTTCGTGGCCTTCGGGATGGTGGTGCGCGGATTTTCGGTTTCGCCCGCGGTGATGCCGATGAGCTCAGTGCCACCGAAGCTGAACATCACCACGACCAGCGCCATCAGCAGGCCGGTCCACGTGCCGTCCGCATTGCGAGACATCAGGCCGTGGGGCAGGAATCCGCCGTCAACGGTGAACCAGTTGGCGAACGACGCGCGAATACCCGAAGCTGTCGGCACGTTCGTGATGATCACATACAAACCGCCGAAAATCATGGCAAGCACGGCCACGATCTTGATGATGGCGAACCAGAATTCAAATTCGCCGAACTTGTTCACGCCCATAAGATTCAGCGCCGCGATGGCCACCAGGAACACCGCCGCCGACACCCACTTCGGAATGTTCGGGAACCAGTAATTTACGAACGAGCCAACCACTGCCAACTCCACCATGGCCACGAGCACGTAGTTGAACCAGTAATTCCATCCGGAAATAAAGCCGGCGCGCTTCGACCAGTACTGTGTAGCGTAATAGCTGAATGCACCCGCCTTCGGATCCTCGACCGCCATTTCGGACAGTGCGCGCACGATCAGGAAAATCGCCAGGCCGCCGATCAGATAGGCGAGCAGAATGGCCGGGCCCGCAAGCTGAATCGACTCGCTGGAACCATAGAACAGGCCGGTGCCGATCGCGCCGCCCAATGCGATCAATTGAATATGACGATTCTTCAAAGACTTGCGCAGCGTCGGCGGAACCGGCACATCGTCGGTTTCGCGCGGTTTCTTCGCAACGGTTGCGTCGCTCATGAATGCTTCCTCTTCTTGGGTGCCTCGGCAATATTCGGCAATATTCGGCAAATTCAGCAAAAGTTTGGCGATCTTGTGATATTGCGTTCGGCAGTAGTGGTAGGTGACGCGCCTATGGTTTTTGGCATGGCACGTCTTCCCCGATTGTAGCTGTAGCGCGTGGATTCGGCTTCGTAGTGTTCAATAGTTCGATAGTCCAATAAAATGAGGGTTTTGAGAGCAATGGTTGATGCTGCTTGAACGCTGCGGGGCTGGAGGTCGTCATGGCATTCGTCAAAGACATGGTGCGTATGTGGTTGCATGCGTGGAAGCGATTCGTCTCCATCGCCATGATCACATTGCTGGGCGTTGCCGTGCTTACCGGCATTTACGCGGGATGCCGAGACGCTTTTCTCGCGACGGATCGTTTTTTCGACACCCAAGGATTGCACGATATTCAGGTGTTGTCGACGGCCGGATTGACTGACGACGATATTGCCGCGCTCCGTAAGGTTTCCGGTGTTGCGAAAGTGCAGGGCGAACGTTCGCAAACCGTGACGGTCGATCTGAACGGCAAAAAAACCGTGACCATGCAGGAGATCGGCACGAATGGCATTGGCCAGCCGTATCTGCAAAGTGGCCGTATGCCTGAAAAGTCCGGCGAGATTGCGGTGACGCGCAAATTCATCAAGGATTCCGGATATAAAAAGGGCGACCATATTACGGTGACGCCCCAGGATTCGGCGTCTTCTGCTTCTTCTGTATCCGATTCTGCAGAATCGGACAACCAAACGGGCGAAAACGGGTCCCAGATGTCCGATTCTGGAGAATCGGACACGCAGGATGGCAAAAGTGCCGCACGGGTGACCGATTCTGGAGAATCGGACAACCAGACACCGAGCTTCCCTACCGAACTGACCATTGTGGGCGTGGTGCTTGACCCGCAGGATCTCACCAATCCAGACGGCTATTCGGGTACGAACGCGTTCCGTTCCTCCGCCACCAGCGACTACACGTTCTTTGCGCCGTCCGACGGTGAGACCGGCAGCATGTACACGGCCGTCACCATTCTCGTGAAAGGCGCCGCCGACAAGGACTCGTTCAGTGACGCCTATGACGATACCGTCAGCGAAGTGGCTGACCGTATCGACGGCACGGTGCGCAAGAATCGCCAGCAAGCACGCCATCAGGAACTACTCGACGCTGGAACCAAACAAATCGACGAGGCGAAAGCGCAAGCCGACAAACAGTTCGCCGCAGCGCAACAGCAGATCGACAGCAATCGCAGTCAGCTCAACCAGCAAATCGACCAAATCGTCAATATGCAGGCGGGCGCGGCTGCAGGATCCCTCGACGAAACAACCCGTGAAACACTACGTGAAACGGCAATTACCGCAAGCCCGCAATTAGCGGAAGCCAAAGCGCAACTCGACCAGGCGCAATCGCAATTGGACCAGCAGAAAAACGAAACCGAACAGACGCTGCAATCCAAGCGGAAAGAGATGGAAGACAGCATTCCGCAAGTGCGCTGGTATGTGCAGGACCGGTCGCAAATCGGCGGATTCAGCTCGCTGAAATCCGATCTGGAATCCATCCAATCGCTGGGCAACGCATTCCCGATTGTGTTCCTGCTCGTGGCCGTGATGATGAGCCTGACCGCCATGGCGCGCATGGTTGAAGAGGATCGCGGGCTGATCGGCACGTACACAGGGCTCGGCTACGGGCGTCTTGCGGTCGCCTCACGATACCTGCTGTTCGCGCTGCTCGCCTGCCTGATCGGCGGTGGATTCGGCCTGATTGTAGGCTTCCTTGGCATTCCAGCGTTCCTGCTTGTCGTATTGCGAGGCCTGTATGTGATGCCGGACGTACGCTTGGAATACGACTGGCTGTACGGAACGGCCGGAGTCGCGCTGTTCGTGGTCGGCGTGCTTGCTGCAACCGTGTATGCGTGCGCGCAGGAAATGCGGCAGAAGCCGTCCAGTCTCATGCGTCCGAAAGCGCCGCGTGCAGGATCGCGCATTCTGCTGGAGCGTATCAAGCCGTTGTGGAATCGCATGAGCTTCCTCGGCAAAGTCACGGCGCGCAACATTTTCCGCTTCAAATCGCGTCTGATCATGACGGTCGGCGGCGTGGCCGGCTGCACCGCGCTGATTGTGTGCGGACTTGCGATCAACGACACCGTTGCCGCATTGGGCGCGAAACAGTATCAGGACGTGTATCAGTACGATTTGATGGTGGTCGCGAACGATGATGACGCTGATGCGATGCGGCAGAAAGTCGCTTCGGATGGTCGCGTCACGTCGAGCATGGACGTGCGCGTTGAATCGGGTGATTTGACCGGCGATTCGGGGAGCGAAAGCATTCAGCTGGTTGCCGTGCCCGACAGTGAACGCAGCGAGTTCGGCAAGATGGTCACGTTGCAGCCGGTGCGTTCCAGTTGGGTGGATGGTGCGAAGTCGTTGTTCAGCGGGAAGTCCAGAACGTCTTCCTCTGCGTCTTCGTTGTCCGATTCTGGAGAATCGGACAACCAGACGGGTGAAAACGGGTCCCAGATGTCCGATTCTGGAGAATCGGACGCGAATGGTACTTCCGGTACGAAGGACGCGATAAGCCTGGGCGATGACGGCGTGATCGTATCGCAGTCCGCGGCAAGCGCGATGGGCGTCAACGCGGGCGACACGGTAACGCTGACCAACGGTGACGATACGCAGGCCGAAGCGCATGTCAGCGCGGTAATCCGCAGTGTGATCGGATCGGACGTGTACGTCAGCGAAACCTACTATCACCAGCTGTTCGACACTGCTGCATCCGGCACGTCTTCCGCATCTTCCGCGTCCGATTCTGGAGAATCAGACAACAAAAACGGCAAATCCGGTACCTCGAATGGCGCATCGTCAAACGACCGGCAACTGGTGTGGAACGCCATGTACGCGAAGCTCAAAGGGTCGGGCGAATCCCAGGCCGCCTACGCGGGAAAGCTGGAAGACGATGACGCGGTCATGAAAGCCGTGAGCTGCGCGCACATGGCGGAAAGCTTCAAATTCGACCTGATGGGCGCGGTGGTCGCGCTGATAGTGGCGCTCGCGGGCGGGCTTGCGCTGGTGGTGCTGTTCACGCTCGCCAATACCAACGTGTCAGAACGTGAACGCGAGATGGCCACACTTAAGGTGCTTGGCTTCTTCGACAAGGAAGTGCATCATTACGTGAATCGCGAAATGATGGTGCTCACCATGATGGGCGTGGTGTTGGGCTTGCCGCTCGGACGTTTCGTCGGCGGATTGCTGACGGCCGCGTTGAACATGCCCGCACTGTATTTCGAAGTGGAATGCAAGCCGTTGAGCTATGTGATCGCGGCTGTCGCGACCATGGCGTTCGCGCTACTCGTGCAGCTGCTCGTCAACCCTGTACTTGACCGCATCGACCCGATCAGTTCTCTCAAGTCCGTCGAATAGTCGCATGCATGGTTGTCCGTTTCTGCAGAATCGGACAAGTAATGCGTCGAAAGTGCCCTGTGGTTGTCCGATTCACCAGAATCGGACACTTAGAGTACCGGAAAGACTCGGATTTACGTCTCAGTTCTTCGGATAACGGTAGTTGTGTGGCAGTTGCGTGGTGAGCTGCGGGTCTAGGCCGAGTTCCTTCAACTGCCGGTCGATTTCGCGGCGCGCACGTTTCACAAGTTCGGCTCGATGTTCATCGCATTCGGCGTTGCCATGTGCCGCATCGCCATGTCCCATCGTTCCCATCGTCTCCAGTGCGTCCAACGTTTCCGCCATACGCTTGAGCCGGTCCTGATGGTGCAGCAGCGCACGCACCTGCGCATGTTCGTGTACGATCGTCCGCCAATCGGATGGCGTGTGCGCAATCTCCCGAACCGCGGTGACCGGATGTACGTCGGCCACCTGATATGTGATCGAGCCAAGCAGCGGCATCAGGAACACTGTAATCGCACCGGCTGCGACCAGTGTTGATGCGGTGTCGCTTTGCATGGTGCCGACCTTCACCGCCAGTGACGTGACAGCGACGATGATCGGCAGCGCGGTCGTGCAATACAGCGCTACGGTGACGCGGTGATGCGATGACAGCGGATTCTCGCGTTTGTCGAGCGATAGTGCAACGTATACGGGCGCCGCGCGAATCAGCATGAGCATTACGATGAACGCGACGAGCAGCGCGGGTCGGCCTGCCACGGCGCGCACGTTGATCGCGGCGCCTGACACCACGAAGAACACAGGAATAAGGAAGCCATAGCCGACGCCTTCCAGTTTCATTTCCAGCGACTTGCTGCCGTCGGGAATGATGTAGCGCAGGATGAAGCCTGCGGCGAACGCGCCGAGTACCGCGTCAAGTTCGAACAGTGCAGAAATGGTGACAAGGAAGATGAGCAGGAATGTGGTCAGTCGCATGAGCGTTTGCGATGACGTGTTCGCATTGTCCGTAAGGAAACGGTACAGGCGATGGCCGGTTTTCAGTGCTTTCGTGGGTAGCATTGCGCACAGTAGGCAGATGGCAAGGAACGCGCCGAGCACGAGCATGGTCTGCCAGCCGGTTCGGGTGGATAGCAGGATGGCCATGGCAAGGATTGGGCCGAGTTCGCCCCACGTTCCGTACGAGATGATGGCGTCGCCGATAGGGGTGCCTTCGAGGTTGCGTTCCTTGAGAATCGGCATGAGTGTGCCGAGAGCGGTGGTGGTAAGTGCTATTACCGTGGCGATGCCGTCGATGCCTTGCCTTGCGAAGAATGGAAGCAGGGTCACGACGAGTCCGGCGAGCCCCAAGGTGATGATCCATGTGACAAGGCCGACTTTGCCTTGATGTCCGGCGAGTCGTTTCGGGTCGATTTCGTAGCCGGCGAGCAGGAATAGGAACGCCATGCCGAGTTCGCTCAAGAGTTTCACGGCGTCGTTCACCTCGATCACGCCCAGTCCGTACGGACCGAGTGCGGCTCCGGTGACGAGCAGCAGCACGGTTTGTGGAATGAACCTTCCCGGAATCAACTGCGCCACAATCGGGCTGACGGCTGCCACCGCCATGATGATAGTCAATGAAACGAGCTCTTGCGTCATGTTTCTAGCCTAGTGAGTCTGCATGACGGTATTCAGAGATGTGATACCCCATGATGTACCAAAAGGGTGCGCTAGGGCAAGGTTAAGTTTTTGTAAATTTTATGGGGGGGGGGGGGCAATTCTATGAGCGTTGCTACCTGTGAAAAATGGCGGAACTTTTTTGTTTTGAAGATGGAACTCCTTCTTTTCATTGGGGGAAGGGCGGGCTTTATTCGAGGGTTTTAACGAGGGTACCAATGGGGAAAGCTCCGATATGATTCTGAACCAAGCTGTTTAGGCAATACAGGGGGAGGGAAGAATGGTTGATGGAAAATTCACCGCAAAGGAGCGCGCATATTTGGCCAGCCTTCCCGCAGTGGAAAGCGTGAGCGCGTCGCATATCCGGTATGCTGACAGTTTCCGCATCGAAGTCATGTGCAGATACAATGCGGGCGAATCGCCGGCCGCCATCTTCCGCGAGGCGGGTCTCGACCCGAAACTCATCGGATACAAACGCATTGAGCGGTGCATTGCACGCTGGAAAAAGCAGGGGGAACGCGACCGTCGCGGCGGTGAGCGTGCCAATCGCGACGATCTGCGCATCATCCGTCATCATGATCTTATGGGCGATGACGCGCAATCATCGGAAATGGAATCGCAGGATATGCTTTCAAAACTCACCCAGGCGCAGCTCATCATCAACCAGTGCGACGAATTGATTGCGAAGCAAGCATTGCGCATCGACGAACTGGAACGTGTGCTGCGAAAGCTTGTCGGGTGACGGCACGCTTGCGTGAGATGGAGAAAGCGGTGGAATGGCATGACGGTCGCCAGCCGTCGTCCGAGGAAGTTTCGGTGGACGGTCGACTTTTGACGGCTGGCTGTTTTCTGTCATTTGCAGAGGCGATTGATGTTGACGACGAAATGCGTCAACGACGTCGCGCACGCGGTACAATGCTGGCGATGCGTGCGGTTGCGGCGTTGCTGATTGTTGCTGCGGTTTGTATTGGCGGATTCCCGGCAATGTTGCAGTATTGGTCGGCGCGTGATCTGTCGGAAACGTCGGTAAGATCCGCGCAGACGGTTGCGGGCTGGCCGTATCCGCAGGCAGATGACGCGTTCGCCGCGGCCCAGGACTATAACAAGTGGCTTGCGGAATCCGGGCAGCCGATTTTGGGTGAGGCGAAGGATCCGTTCGCTGATGTGCGCGGCGGATCGCGTGCCAGCGTGTCCGATTCTGCGGAATCGGACAATCAGGTGGGTGAAAGTGGATCACAGATGTCCGATTCTGGTGAATCGGACAACCAGAGTGGTGCGGACACAGGCGCGGACGCCGGTTCCACGGACGCCAGTTCCGCAAGCGCCAGTTCGGCGGACGCGGAGTACCAGAGTCTGTTGGATTCCGGCGGTGGCGTGATGGGTACGATCCGTATTCCGAAAATTTCCGTGAAACTGCCGATCTACCATGGCACCTCCGAATCGGCGCTCGCTTCGGGCGCGGGCCACCTGTATGGCAGCAGTCTGCCGGTCGGAGGCAAGAACACTCATGCGGTGCTCACGGGGCATCGCGGACTGGTCGAAGCGGCCATGTTCACGCGGCTCGATGAAATGCGCGTCGGCGACTACTTCTATATAGAGGTGATGGGCCGCACGCTCGGCTACCAGGTGGACCGTATCACGGTGATCGAGCCGAACGACACGTCGCAGCTGAAAATCGTGCCCGGCGAGGACCGTGTGACCCTGATGACCTGCACACCGTATGGCGTCAACACGCACCGTCTGCTAGTTTCGGCCACGCGTTCCTCCATTCCGGATGAGATTCCCGCCGAGAGTGGCGCGGTGAAGGACGCCCGCACGATCGGTGTGATCGCAGGTGTTGCGACTCTTGTATTAGGTATGCTGTTGGTTTGGTTGCGGCGCAGGCCGTGGCATATTCGCAGGCATGCTGCTTGGTGGCCGAAGCGCGGCTGACTCGACTGCTGCATGAAGGCGTGTCTGACATGCAATTTGAATATAGAAAATGTAGTTGGCGCACAAAAAATGCGCGATTGCCACTATTAACTAATGATTGCGAAAGTGTGAAGAGACGTCATTGTAGCGATTATCTCATCGTTTCTTCGAGGTAACGTCGGGTGCCCTTCGTGGGTGACTGGTGTTGCAATTCAGCAATTTCCATCGATTGTGCGCTACCCGACTTTCCCGCACTTAGGGTGTACGCATGCCAACCCCTTTTCCTCTAGTTTCCAGAGTTGAAGCACTGTCAGGATTTTCTGGGCGCATAGGAGATGCCGCGGATTCTGGCGGGAAGAGAGGCTACGCGTTGCGAGACGCGTGATTGCATAGGATTTAAGGGGATGCACATGAGGCATACGCATGAATATGAGGCGAAGCCCAGGGGAGGACTTGCCAAACGTATAGTGGCTGTGCTCGCATCGGTCGCCATGCTGGGCGGCATGGGTTATGCCACCACCTCCGCCGCGCTTGCGGAAGATACGCCGGCCACTGTGGAAACCACCACGGACCAGAGCGTGACCACTGCTAACGAAACGACCGGTGACGGTAACGTCACGAATAACGCGGGCACCGACAATGCGGGCGATACTTCCGCCGACCTTACGGGCACTGAATCCGATACCAACACTGGTGCGGATGCCGGCGTAAACACGGGGAATGCGGCAGATGCCGGAGATGCTACATCTTCGGATACGAACTCGCAGACTGATACCGCTTCGCAGTCCGATCCGCAAACTGTCAACGCCGAGCAAAATAGTCCTTCCGTAGTGGCGGATGTCACTGATTCCAACTGTATTTACGCTGGAACGAATGCTTTGCAGCGCGTGTGCTGGCTTGATATGTCCAAGTTCAACTCAGAAACCGCCAAAAAAAGCGACGGCCAAAAAATGACCGTGAATCTCGGCGGTGGCCTGACCATGTCATTCACCGCGCATTATTCCGGCAATCGTACGGTTGTCGCCAGCACTGTGCCAACGTGGGATGAACGGGCGTCGTATCCGAATGAAGCTGGGCATCATGCAATCTTCGGTGTCGAAGGATACGCCGATTTCCCGAGCGGGAGTAAACCTGCGCTATATCAAAACGATGGAAAGCGGAATGATTCGAAGATACAGCTTTCAGATATCACCATTACTAAAAACGGTCAGAATGTAGCTAATCTGCAGTATTCGTTCGTTATGGCGGATGCGGAAAGCACCAACACAGACGAGAAAATGGTGTACACCTCCAGTTCCGAGATTACGCAACTGGGGTCTTACCCTACAAATAACAGCAGCTACGGGTTCTGCAATCCACAGTTTTCGAATAACAATAAAACCGTAACTTGCAAGGGTACGGACGTGGATAATGTACCGCAGGGCATTCGTCTGTATACGACGTCTACTCCGTCTAACGTTTCTATTGAAATGAAGAATAGCGGCCCCGGCTCTAAGCAGGGTGCTGCGTTCGGCGTTATTTTTTCGCAGGCTGTTGCGAAGGTCACCGTCAATGGTTTGGCAAGTGGCGATAAGAACGCAACATTTAAGGCTGGTGTTTCAAATAGCGAAGCCGGAAGTCTTGAATCGGATCCGATTTCATCGAATACGGCAGAGAGTGGTACTTTGCCGATCCTCGCTAGTGCAGGTGAAAGGAAGACGGTTCGCTTCTACTTGGAAGGTAATCCAAGTGACTGGTCTAAGTATGACGTGACATTCGAAGGCGCTGACAACGGCCAGGTTGTTTCCGGTCTCAATATTGCGACAGATGCAAATGGATATCGTTACGTTGACATGACTGTTGAGGCTGATCACACGGTGCAAGGTCACTTCACGGTGACCGCGCATCCGGATCCTTTGGGAACTCCGGAACATCACAAGACCATCGCCAAGAAGAATGGTGTCAACGATACGTACACGCTGAACCTCAACGTGACGGGCAAGCGGTCCAGCACTTCGCAAACCGTCTCCCAGCCAGTCGACATCGCACTAGTGCTCGACGTGTCTGGTTCGATGAGTGAAACAATGGGCGAGACGACAAAACTTGCTGCATTGAAGAAGGCTGCGAAGGAATTCTTGACGAATACCACTAATAAGAACGCAGCTATTGCCGATAATGGCAACAAGATTAGAGTCTCGCTGGTTAAGTTTGCTTCTGATAAAAGCAATCGTGTCGGTAACGATATGCATTGGTGGAATGGGAACTATACACAGATTGTCAGCAATTTAACTGACGATATGAATGCTCTGAGCGCAAGTGTCGATGCGTTACAAGCGGGAGGTGCTACACGGGCCGATTACGGTTTGGAAAAGGCTAATGCTGTGCTGGCTGGTGCTCGTGCAAATGCTAAAAAAGTGGTGGTATTCTTCACCGATGGAGAACCGAACTCTCATAGTGGATTTGACGA
This sequence comes from Bifidobacterium hominis, assembly GCF_040095915.1. Lineage (NCBI taxonomy): Bacteria > Bacillati > Actinomycetota > Actinomycetes > Bifidobacteriales > Bifidobacteriaceae > Bifidobacterium > Bifidobacterium hominis. Next base: position 156,700 of record NZ_JBBMFR010000003.1, read on the forward strand.
TGGTGTCGCTGATACGGCAGTGAAGAATGCGAAAACGCTGAAGGATTCGGGAACTACCATCTACAGTGTCGGCGTATTCTCAAAGGCTGATCCTTCGGATACTTCTGGAAACTTCAATGCGTATATGAACGCTGTTTCCAGCAACTATCCGAAGGCCACGACGTACAGGAACCTTGGCACAAGGGTTGACGGTGGCAACTACTACATGATTGCGTCGAACTCAGAAGGACTGTCGAAGGTTTTTGACAATATTCAGCAAACCATTACGAGCACCAACGGATATACCGGCGTGACCATTCAGGATACGCTGTCGGAATATGCTGAATTTGCTGATGTCGATCCTGCAAAAACAGCAAAAGTGGTTACCAACGATGGCACTGATGTAACTGCGCAATGGAATATCAAGGTGAGTGGCAAGACGATTACCGCATCGCCGAAGAGCACGGATCCGCTTCCTGATGGCGTGACTTACACGCTGCAGTTCGACATTAAGCCTACGCAGAAGGCGTATGACGATTATGCGGCGAACAAGAACGCTGGAAAAGATGGTTACAACGGTGTGACTGGTAGTGCAGATTCCGACGCTGCCGGTAATGCCACGTCTGTGGACAAGCCCGGTTTCTACACCAACGACAGCGCATGCCTGGCCTACTCGGGTGACGGTAAAACACATGCCTGCGGTGATGCGCCTTATGCAGAGCAGCCGGTCGATCAGGTCAAGACCGGTGCCATCACAGTGCAGAAGAAGTGGGCTGATGCTGATGGCAATTCGAGCTCAGAAGGGAATCCTGCATCGGTGACGTTTACACTGCAGATCGACGGAGAAGATTCGGGACGCGAAGCTACGGCGACGGCTGATACGAATTGGACTGCAACTTTCAAAAACCTAGCTCCCGGTCACACTTATAAGGTGGTCGAAAAGGCTGTTGAAGGCTACGAAACTTCTTACACGAGTCAAAAGGTGAGAATCACTGCCGACGAGCTGTGGAGAGCCGATCCCAACGCGAATACGGCTGACAATGTGAAGACATGGGACGTTATCGTCACCAACACTCACAAGAAGTCGACGTTGGCTGAAGGTTCGATCAAGGTGTCCAAGAGCATCAGTGGTCGTGACTGGAAGAATGGTGACTCCTTTAACTTCACCATTGCTGGCACGGGTTCAATTCCGAACGCTCCACTGCCCGATTCAGCTTCCGTCACGATCGGCACGGATACCGCAAATCACGAGGCGAGCTTCGGCAAAATCGTATACAAGACCGCCGGCACCTACACCTACACGGTGAAGGAAACCAAGCCTACCGACGCCATTGCCGGCCTGCACTATTCCCAGGCGGAATACGAGGTAACCGTGACTGTTCTTGCCAATATGGGCGCGCCAACAGTGAGCATCAAGCAAGTCAAGGATGACAACGGCAAGACCGTTGGTAATCAGTCTGCGAATGTCGCCAAATTCACCAATACGTATGTGGCGGTGTCGGCGTTGCCGTTGACGGGCGGAACCACGGATCGTCAATGGCTGCTGGTTGGCGGCTCGATCGGCGGACTCGCAGTACTGCTGGTTGGCGCGGCTGGCGTCTGGAACAGCAGGAAGCGTCTCGTCTGAGACGGTTCCTCGGGCTGGACTGCCCTACCAACCTTCACGGGGCGGTCCAGCCGCACATCACAAATTTGTGGATCCGGAGCATGTTGGGCTTCAGATCCCGTTAGCAAAAACAAACACAGCATCAACAACACAATGAGAGGGGATTCTCATGAAGATGAGGAAACTTTTCGCCGGTATCGCCGCCGCTGCGACGTTGCTGGGCGGCATGGCCCTGAGCGCGGCAAGCGCACAGGCTGACGGCAGCGGCACTGTCGTCACTAGTAAGGTGAATTTCACATTCACTGCTCAGGACGCCAAGCAGCTGACCAATCGTAAGCTGGACGCCTACAAGATCGCTGACTACGTGCAGTACGGCACTGGTAGCAATGCAACGTACGGTGTGCAGACTGCCGGCACGGTGACGGATAACTCCGGCATCAAGGCTGCGCTCGAAGCTGCTGTTGCAGGCACTAATAAGACGGTTCCGACCGATGGCGGCGATCTGATGGCTTGGGCGCTCGCCGAAGGCGTGCTGTCTGTGGACAATTCTGCAGATGGTGCATGGAATAATAGCGCTTCCCGTAAGTTTGTGGAATCGCTGAAGACCACGACTGACAAGCTTGGTACCGCAGAAGAGGTTGATTTGGGTGCTGCCGCTAATGGCACTTCCGCTACTGTGACGCTCCCTGCAGGCCTGTACCTGTTTGTGGACGCGGATTACTCGGTTGGCACCAATGGAGCTGCCACTCCGTCTATCGCAATCCTCGTTGGCTCCGGTAACGTTAAGGATGGCGTGCTGAATCCGCTCACTGAGGCAACTGTGGCCATTAAGAACCAGACCACTGCCGTGACCAAGAAGGTGAATGGAGAGGACGTCATCACCGCTTCCGTTGGCCAGAAAGTGACATACACCATTACGAGCAAGGTGCCGCAGAACACGCAGTACTACAGCGATTACGGCTACACCTACACGGATACCCCGTCTGCTGGCCAGACTGTGGATTTCGATTCCCTTAAGGTGACGGTCGGCGATAAGAGCCTGAACAAGGGTACGGATTACACCGTGGCCCAAAACAAGAATGGCACCTTCACCGTCACCATCAGTTCCATCCAGAAGCAGACCGCAGGTGCACTCATTACTGTGACCTATGCTGCCAAGGTTACTGAAGCGGGAGCCTCCGGCAGCAAGGCCGTGACTAACGCGGTCGTGCTCTCCGACAATGGTGCTGAAGCTACTGACAGCACTACCATCACCAATAGCGGGTTCTCCTTTACCAAGACCGACGCTCAAGGCAATCCGCTGGCCGGTGCTACGTTCACGATCCGCGTTCCGGGTGTGGATGGTTCGTTCACCGCCACCTCTGACAAGACCGGCACAGTGACCTTCAAGGGTCTTGCAGATGGCACCTACGAAGTCAACGAAACCACGGTTCCGAATGGCTTCCAGCAGAGCCTCAAGGCCAAGTTCAATGTCATCATTGAGAATGGTGAGGTCAAGTTCAAGGGTACGGATGTGTGGGGCCTGGCTCCGAAGGAGTCTTCCGATAAATACCAGGTCAAGAACGTGAAGAACGTCACCCAGCTGCCGCTTACCGGTGCTGCGGGCACGACCCTCTTCACCGTGGTGGCGCTGCTCGTGGCAGGTGCCGGCGTTACCGTCGCACTCAAGTCGCGCCAGCGCGTGCGCTGATACGCGCTCAATCGCTGAAACAATAAGCGAAAAAACGAAATAAGCGGGCATTCGCGGAAACCATCCGTGGATGCCCGCTTTTCGTGTCTTTTCGTGCCTTTCCATACTTTTTAGGGGTGAAGGTTTTGTACGGGGCAATACGGGATCGAAGCGGGTGAAATCCGGTACCAAACGGCGAAATCTGGCATGAAAAACATCCGCAAGTGGCAAAACAGGCATCAAAACATGCGTCAAACAAAGCAATCATGCAGGGGTTGCAGGTGGGGGCATCTCACGACAATGGCACCCTACAATCGCAAGCACATCCATGAAAACAGTGGAAAGGCGGGTGCCATGGCACGAGGTGGGGGAGCATTCAGCGACGAGGAAATCCAACTATTGCGCGGACTGCCAGCGGTCGCCAACGTAACGCGCAATCGCATCACCTACGCCGATTCGTTCAAGCAAGTGTGCACCATCCGCTACTTGACGGGCGAATCGCCAACCAAAATCTTCCGGGAAGCGGGACTTCCGCCGGATCTCATCGGATACAAGCGCATCGAACGGTGTGTGGACCGTTGGAAAACGTTGGCCATCAAATCCGTGACCGGCAGCGGCAACATGAGCGACAGCGAGATCATCGCGCAACTCGTCAACCGGTATGAGCATGCGTTCGTGATGAGGCGCAACCTCGATAGCATCACCAACAGGACGATGGAACATATTCCCGTCAAAGCGCAAGGCGACGACGGCATCGACGTGGGAACTGCGAGCATCATCATCAAACAGCAGGCACGCCGTATCGACGAACTGGAACGCGCGAACGCCGAACTGCGCGGGCAAATCGCCGCCACCGCCTGACCCAGACCATCGTTATGCCTCATAAGTGTCCGATTCTGCAGAATCGGACAGGTACACAGGCAAAAACGGGTCTCAGTTGTCCGTTTCTGGTGAATCGGACAAGTAATGCGGCGAAAGTGCGTTGCGGATGTCCGTTTCTCCAGAATCGGACAACTGGAGTACTGAAAGTGTGCTGTGGGTGTCCGTTTCTGCAGAATCGGACAAGCAAGGCGCGATTTGTGTCGGACGGTTGGGCGTATCTCACTTATATATGGCAGATTTGCTCATGCGTCATGAGCCATTTCGCTTATATATGGCAGCCAGCCTGCGGAAATACGCCCAAAACGTACCCCCTAAGTGGTGTTTTGCCGTGAGCAAGTGCCATACGCAAGCGAGAAAGTAGCGGTCAACCTCGTGAATCTGCCATATATAGACGAGATAGGGCGGCAGGGGGGTATGGCGAGGCGAAAATACGGGAATAAGGTGGTCGGATGGGCACGGTTGACCACAAACGGGATGCGCCAGTGCCGCAAAATCTGCGTACGTGCCCAAAAACAAAGCTTCGGCGGGCGCAATGTGCGGTTCGCGGGGTAGGGTAGTGAACATTATGACTTCCGAGAACACCAATTCCGCGGGCTCAAGCGCCGCGCACATCAAATCCGTCGAAAGCCTCGACCAAAGCAACGAAATGGAGCGAGGCCTGAAAAACCGCCACGTCCAGTTCATCGCCATCGGAGGCACCATAGGCACCGGCCTGTTCCTAGGCTCCGGCAAGTCGATCGCACTGACCGGCCCGAGCATCATTTTCGTGTACATCGGCGTTGGCCTGATTATGTTCCTGCTGATGCGTGCCATCGGCGAAATGATGTACAGCGATCCTAGCCAGCACACGTTCATCAACTTCATCACGCGCTATCTCGGCCGCGGGTGGGGCAAGTTCGCCGGCTGGACGTATTGGATCGTGCTCATTCTGACCGGCATGACCGAAATCACCGCCGTAAGCACATATTTCGTAACGTTCTTCGGCACATTCGGCATAGACCTGAACTCGTGGAAGTGGTTGATCGAACTGTGCTTCCTCGTAGCGCTCACCGGCATCAATCTGATTGCGGTGAAAGTGTTCGGCGAGGCGGAATTCTGGTTCTCCATGATCAAGATCACGCTGATCGTCGGTCTGATCGTCACCGCCATCGTGATGCTGATCATCGGCTTCAGCTACCCCGCCACGCACATCGAAGGCGTGGACGGCACGGTGTCGGGTGCCACGGTGAGCCTTACGAATATCACCGACGGCTTCCAGCTCGCGCCGAACGGTTGGATGAACTTCTTCATGAGCTTCCAAATGGTGTTCTTCGCCTACCAGCTCATCGAATTCGTGGGTGTCACGGTGTCGGAAACGCAGAATCCGCGCGAGGTGCTGCCGAAGGCGGTGAACGAGCTGATCATGCGTATTCTGATCTTCTACGTGGGCGCGCTGATCGCGATCATGGCTATTGTGCCCTGGCGTAACTTTCACGAGAATTCCGATGGCTCGTTCGGTTCGCCGTTCATCATGGTGTTCAAATATGCGGGTCTTGATTGGGCCGCCGCCCTGGTGTTCTTCGTGGTGATTACGGCTGCCGCGTCGGCGTTGAATTCGCTGATTTATTCGGCCGGTCGTCACTTGTATCAGCTTGCTTCGGATTCCGAGTCGCCTGCGATGGCGCGTTTGGCTGAGGTTTCCGACCACAAGGTGCCTGCGAAGGCGATCGTCGCTTCGGGTTGCATGATTCTGTTCTCCCCGATCATCAACGCGATTCCGGGTATTTCCGGCGCGTTCGTGCTATTCGCTTCGGCCGCCAGCGCTGTGGTGATTTTCATTTACGTGCTGACGATGCTCGCCCACCACAGGTATCGTCAGAGCAGCGATTTTCTACCGGACGGTTTCGTCATGCCCGCTTGGCAGGTGTTTGATTGGATTGCGATCACGTTCTTTGTGCTCGTGTATGTCACGTTGTTCCTGTCGACGGACACGATTGGTTCTGCGATTGCCGGTCTGATTTGGCTGGTTGCGTTTGGCGGATATTGCCTGCTACACGAACGATTCCAGAATCGCGATCTTAAGGAAGCCTTGCAGCAGTAACGTTTGCAGGTAACGCAGGATACAAGTAAGGGGCGTTTGCCGAACGTGAGTGCATCACGTACGTTCGGCAAACGCCCCTTTCAGCATGGTCTTTGCGCGAATCCCCATTACGGGATCCAGTGCAAATCAGCCGATGTAGTCGGCCTCGTTCGTCGGGCTGGACGGCACGGCATGATCTTCCGTAACCTTGCCCAAGCCAGACAAATACGCTTCACGACCCGCTTCGATCGCCTTCTTGAAAGCGCGTGCCATCAGCGGAATATTGCCGGCGGAAGCGATGGCCGTGTATGCCATCACCGCGTCCGCGCCCATTTCCATGGCTTCCGCAGCCTGGCTCGGACGGCCAATACCAGCGTCGATGATCACCGGAACATTGGAGTTCTTGATGATCACTTCAATGAAATCGCGTGCACGCAGACCCTTATTCGAGCCGATCATCGCGCCCAGCGGCATTACGCAAGCCGCACCCGCGTCTTCAAGACGCTTCGCCGCAATCGGATCGGGGAACATGTACGGCATGACCACGAAGCCTTCTTTTGCCAGCTGTTTCGTGGCTTTGATGGTTTCCTCATTGTCGGGCAGCAGATACTTCGCCTCATGTTCGATCTCCACCTTCACGAAGTCCGTCTGGCACACTTCGCGGGCGAGACGTGCAATACGCACCGCTTCCTCGGCATTGCGTGCGCCGGACGTGTTCGGCAGCATGGTGATGCCTTTCGGAATGTAGTCGAGCAGATTGTTTTCGGTGGTACGGCAGCGACGCAACGCCATGGTGACGATCTGCGTGCCCGCGTTCTCAATGGTCGCCTTGATGAGGTTCAGATCGTAGCGGCCGGAACCGAGGATGAAGCGGCTCGTGAACTTGTGTCCGCCGAGGATCAACGGATCGGCGTCGCCGGTGGCGATTTCGTCATATGCGTGCGCATCCGGTTCCGGCAGCAGTGCGGTGTTCGTGGTGGTGCCGACCAGCTCGTCGAGCGTGGCGTTCGGTGCCGCCGCGAAGTCTTTTTCCGCGGTGGTGATCGTGTTTTCGGTGCTCATGGTTAATCCTTACTATGCGATTAGTGTTGTGTCATTCGTTGCAATTTGCAATTTGCGATTGCAATTGCAATTGCGTTTGTGTTTGCGTTTCGCTGTCAGGCGTCTTCTTCGCCGAGAATCAAGCGAGTGATCATATTGGCTTCGTGGCAGGCGACCACACCCACGCGCGGTGCCATCAGACCAGCGCCCGGCACCGGAGCGGTTTCGCCGTCGCCGCAGAAGTAGAAATTCTTCGAAACGCGACGAGTATTCACCAAATTGGAACTGCGGAATCCTGCCATTCCCGAAGCGCTCACCAACTTCTTGTCCGGCAGATTCTCAAGCACGGCATTCACCAGCATCGTCTTGTTTTCCGGCACGTCGAACGCTTCGCAAATAATATCCTCATTGTCGAACAGCGTCGGCACGTTCTCGTCGGTCACTTTCACGGTATCAATGGTGATATCGATAAAAGGATTGATCTGACGCAAGTTACTGCGCAATGCTTCCGTCTTGTACTGCCCAAGATCCTTCAAAAAATACTGCTGACGATTCAGATTTGTCATATCCACGCGATCAAAATCAATCAGATGCAGGTGACCGACGCCAATGCGGGTCAACGCCACCGCAATGGTCGATCCGAGGCCGCCGCAGCCGCAAATGGCCACGTGCGCCGCGTCGAGCTTGTCTTGCGTGGCTGCGGTATGACGGTCGAGCAGGGCCGCACGGATTTCTTCGCGGCTGACGAGCGTGGTCGGGTCGGGCTGGTTGTCGAAAGCGTGCTGGCGGGCGTCGATCTGCGCCTGCGATGCGGATGGTTCAAAAGTCATGGTTGTTCTCGTATTCTCGTATTCTCGTTTTCCGTTCGTGCGTTGTTTTTGCCGGGTTGGTTGTGTTTTGTATGTTCTTGCGATTGTTACGCGTGCATTGTGCCGGTCGTAATCGCAAGAAATTTTGAAAGTGGTTCAGCCGCCCTGCACGAACGTGACGATTTCCAACGTATCGGTGCCCTTGAGCTGCGTCTGCGCACGCTGGGTGCGAGGCACGATCTCACCATTGAGCTCGACAGCCACGCGGTCGGCGCGCAGACCCTTGCTTTCGATCAGTTCGGCCACGGTGATCGGCGTGGCGATGTTCTCTTCCTTACCGTTGATGATCATTGCGGTTCCCTTCTGTGTCTGTCGTGACACATGCTTCCTGCACTCCAAATGTCCGTTTCTGGTGAATCGGACATCCGGAGGTTCATTGTCGGTCTTTAAATGTCCGATTCTGCAGAATCGGACACGCACGGCATCTATTTCAGTCCACGGATGTCCGTTTCTGGTGAATCGGACACGTAGGCGCTTGTTCGAGCCGCTTGTGCGTCCGTTTCTGCAGAATCGGGCACTCAAGGTTGGTACGAAAAAAGGGTCGCCGAAGGAACCGTACCCTATGAGGTGGTGCGCCCCTCCGTGACCCTAATCACGCGATATTCGGTTATCGCGAACGGAAGATGAGATACGTCTTGCGGCGTGAACAACCCGTCTCCTTACGGCGGCATTACCCGCATCAAGTCCTCGGTCGAAGCTCTATGAGCTCCCTCTCAGCCTTTCGGCTCCCGTTCGGTTGTGCCTTCATCTTCGCGCACGCGCCCGACAAGCTTGCGCCGGTTCACGTTGGGTTAGTCTTGATGTGAACATGTGCGAATCGGCTGAGTGCTTGCAAGGAAGGGGAAGATGATGATGGACGGCGAGTTGGCAGGATTTACGATTCCTCGGCTTGGTATGGGAACGATGGCTTTGGCGATTGAGGGGCGCCCGGATCGCGATACCGCGATTCGTACGATTCATGCCGGTTTGGACGCGGGTGTTCGCTATTTGGACACGGCTTGGTCATATTATCTGCCGAGCGAGCCTGGCACCGGCACTGCGGAAGACCTTGGCTACGGCGAAAAGTTGGTGCGTGATGCGCTCACTTCGTGGAATGGCCCCCGAGATGAAGTGCTCGTCGCCACCAAAACCGGGTATCGCCGTACTTGCGAAGCGGTCGCGGCCACTGACGGTACGCATTCGGTGGGCGCTGATGAGAGCCGCCCGCAAAGCCAGCGTTTGCAGGCCGAAGGCAGCCGCTACGGTTGGATTGCCGACTCCCGCACCGAAACCATGATTCGTGACGCCAAGGAGTCCGCGTTGCACTTGGGCGTCGATACGCTCGACCTGTTGTATTCGCATGGCCCCGATCCCGCGGTGCCTTACGAAGACCAATGCGGCGCGTTGAAGCAGCTGCTCGACGAAGGCGTGATCAAATATGCGGGCATCTCCCGTGTGAATAACGAGCAGATCGACCTTGCACGCAGCATTATTGGCAGCGGCTTGGTCGCCGTGCAAAACCAGTTCTCGCCGTCGCATCCCGATCCGGAACATACGATGGAGCATTGCGCCGAATTGGGGCTCGCATTCGTCTGTTGGTCGCCGCTCGGCGGATTCCTCGATACGTTCGATCAGAGCGCGTACGATCCGTTCCGCACGGTTGCCGCGCAACGTGGTTGCTCCTACCAGCGTGTGGTGCTGGCGTGGGAATTGACCCGTTACGAACGTCTGTTCACCATTCCCAGCGCTCGCAATCCGCAGGAAATCAACGATTCCTTCGCTGCAACGCAACTTCAGCTCACTCAAGAAGAGCTTGCGATGCTTCCTTGCTGATTATCGTTTCCTTTTTTGGGCGTTTTCCTGTACTTGCACGTTGCGATCGAAAAAATGTTTACAGTAAAAGATATTATCGAGACATAACTGATGGGCATCGAATAAGGCGAGGTGAAGCGTGGGCTTCGAGCGGGAGTCGTTTGACAAGCTGATGAAAGTGGTCTGGGGTAAGAAGTCTCAGATGCAGCAGGCGATGTCGCGTGATTCCAAGGGCGAGCCATTCATTATTCGCGAGCTTGAGTTCAAGGGCGCGCAAACGCCTTCGCAGTTGGCTACCGCGTTGAAGGTCACGTCGGGCAGGATCTCCACACTGCTGGCTGCGTTGGAAAAAAAGGGTCTGATCGAGCGTGAGGTCGATCCCAACGACCGACGCATTGTGCATGTGAATCTTACCGAGCAGGGGCGGGCGAAGGCCAAGCAGCAGCGCGAGGATATGCGCGACGCCGTCTGCTGGGTCTTTTCGCAGATGGGGGAGCGTCGCACGCGCGAATTCGTGGATCTTACCGAGGAATTTGCCACATACATGACCATCTGCATCCCTGGCCAGCCCCGCCCCACCGCCGAAGAAGTAAAGCAAGCCTTCGCAAAAGCCGAATCTGAAGATCCTGCGTAGGGACTGCCTACCACGTAAGCGTGCGCCTCACATGCGCCGCTCGCGACTGTAAGCTTGGCCAAACGGCCTTGAGTGTGTCGCGAATGGTATATGTTGGCCGCGCGCGACCGAGCTGAGAAGAATCGCTCTCAGCAAATACACAGAAATATGAGATTGTCTTACACTGTAAGTAATTAAATATCGTAAGACAATTCAATAGGACTTATGTAAATCATTAATCGCAATTCGATCAACTCATGTAGTTGATCCAACCAATCCATCAATCGCAAAAACTTCAAACGCAACACAAGAGAAGGAATCCAAGCATGTTCCGCATTATGCGATACCTCTCCAAAGCGGAGATAGGCCAGATGCTCATTGCACTGGTCAGCATCGTCGGGCAGATCTGGCTTGACCTGACCCTGCCGGACTACATGTCCGACATCACCACCCTCGTGGAAACCCCCGGCAGCGAAATGCACGATATTTGGATCGCCGGCGGCAAAATGCTGCTTATTTCGCTTGGATCGGCAGCATGCGCCATCATCACCGGCTATTTCGCGGCACGCATCGGCGCATCGTTCAGCCAGCGTCTGCGTTCCATGGAATTCCGCAAGGTAGAATCGTTCGGACCGGCTGAAATGAGCCGATTCTCCACAGCCTCGCTGATTACGCGTTCCACGAACGATATTACGCAGATTCAGATGTTCATCACCATGGGATTGATGATGATTGTCAAATCGCCGATTATGGCGGTTTGGGCCGTCTGCAAGATTGCGGGAGACGGTCTCGAATGGACGCTCGCCACCGGCATCGCGGTAGTGGTGCTGCTGGTCTCCATTACGATCCTCATGGTTCTCGTCATGCCGAAGTTCAAGTCCATGCAGCGACTGACCGATAACATCAACCTTGTGGCGCGCGAGAACCTCACCGGCCTGCGCGTGGTGCGCGCCTACAATGCCGAGGATTACCAGGAAGCCAAGTTCACCAAGGCCAACAAGGAACTCACCGACACCCAGCTGTTCACCAACCGTGCCATGGCCTTCATGATGCCGTTGATGAACACCATCATGAACGGTCTTATGCTTGCCGTGTACTGGATCGGCGCCTACCTGATCGACGCCGCCGACGCGGCCGACAAGCTCACCACCTTCTCCAACATGGTGGTGTTCTCCAGCTACTCCGTGCAGGTGATCATGAGCTTCCTGCTGATGAGCATGGTGTTCGTGCTGTGGCCGCGAGCGGACGTGTCCGCACAGCGCGTGCTCGAAGTGCTCGACACCGAACCGCTGATCACCGACGGCACCCGCAGCGACGCCGGCGAAGCGGGCAAGCAGGGCGAAATCGAATTCCGCAACGTGTGCTTCACTTACCCGGATTCGCGCGAAGCCATGCTCGAAGGCATCAACTTTACCGCCAAGAAGGGCGAAACCGTGGCGTTCATCGGTTCCACCGGCTCCGGCAAATCCTCGCTCATCAACCTCGTGCCGCGTTTCTATGACGCGACGCAAGGCGAGGTGCTCGTCGACGGCGTTAACGTGCGCGACTACACGCTCAAGGCATTACGAGACAGAATCGGATATGTGCCGCAACAATCCTTCCTGTTCAAAGGAACGATCGCATCCAATGTCAGCTATGGCGACAATCCGCTCGACACCACCGATGCCGGCATCGTCGACATGGCCGATACCTCGACCGCGGCCGGCAGAAAGCGCGAAAAAGAGCTGATCGCAACGCAAAACGAGCATCGCACACTCACTTCGGAACAGCGCGCCGACGTGCGCAACGCATGTGAAGTCGCGCAGGCGACCGAATTCATCGCAACCAAGGAAAAGCAGTACGATTCCGCGATTTCGCAGGGTGGATCGAACGTGTCGGGCGGGCAGAAACAGCGTCTGTCGATTGCACGAGCCGTCTATCGTCATCCGGAAATCCTGATTTTCGACGATTCCTTCTCCGCACTTGATTTCAAAACCGACCGTGCCGTACGCGACGCGCTCGCCAAGGAAGCGAAGGATTCCACCAAACTAATCGTCGCGCAGCGCATCGGCACCATCATGGATGCCGACCGCATCGTGGTGCTCGACGACGGCAAGGTGGTCGGCCAGGGCACGCACAGCGAACTGCTGGAAAACTGCGATGTGTACCGTCAGATCGCGCAGTCTCAGCTGAGCGAAGACGAATTGAACGGCGGCAAGTCGGGCGAAAGCAAGCTGCCGGGCGAAACCGGCAAGCCGTCCGTCGAAAGCGAATTGAACGAAAGCGAGGGTCGCTGATATGCCAGGAGGACCTATGGGACGCGGCCGCGGAGCTGTTGAAGAACCGCAGGATTTCGGTGGTGTGATGAAGAAACTGGTGCATTTCTGCCGCCACTATATTCCCGCCATCATTGTGGCGCTCGTATTGGGCGCGATCGGCACGGTATGCCAGATCGTCGGTCCGGACAAGCTCAAGGACATGACCAACGAGATCGCCAAAGGCCTGCCTGCGCTAGTCAACGGCAAGCCGGTGCTCGGTGCGATCGATATGGACGCGGTCACGCACATCGCATGGCTGCTGGTGGCGCTGTACGTGGGGTACGCGGTGCTGTGCTACGTGCAAAGCTGGATGATGGCGAACGTTACGCAGCGCACCGCACAGGAGCTGCGCGAAGCCATCAGCGTGAAGATCAACAAGCTGCCGCTCAAGTATTTCGACAAGGTCAGCTACGGCGATGTGCTCAGCCGCATCACCAACGATGTGGACGCCATCGGCCAGACACTCGGCCAGTCGGTCGGCTCGCTGATCACGTCGGTCACGCTGTTCGTGGGCGCGCTCATCATGATGTTCTACAACAATGTGATTATGACGGTGTGCGCCATCCTTTCCAGCCTGGTTGGCCTGCTCATCATGGGTGTGATCATGAAGGTTTCGCAGAAGTACTTCTCGCGCCAGCAGATCGCGTTGGGTGATGTCAACGGTCACGTCGAAGAGATGTATGCCGGACACACCGTGGTCAAGGCGTATTGCGGCGAGGCTGATTCGATTCGTGCGTTCGAAAAGTACAACGGCGATTTGTACGATTCGGGATGGAAGAGCCAGTTCCTTTCCGGCCTGATGATGCCGTTGATGAATTTCGTCGGCAATTTCGGCTACGTGGTTGTGTGCGTGGTTGGCGCTGTGCTTGCGATGGATGGCAAGATCGAGTTTGGTGTGATCGTTGCGTTCATGATGTACATTCGACTGTTCACCCAGCCGCTTTCCCAGTTCGCGCAGGCATTCCAGAACCTGCAGCGTTGCGCGGCCGCTTCCGAGCGCGTGTTTGGCTTCCTTGAGGAGCCGGAGATGGCCGACGAATCCGACAAGCAGGCGCTGCTCGGCGTGAACGGCAAACCGGTGCGCGGTGACGTTGAGTTCAGTCATGTGAAGTTCGGTTACGATCCGAGCAAGACGATCATCAACGATTTCTCCGCTTCGGTGAAGTCCGGTCAGAAGGTTGCGATTGTTGGTCCGACCGGTGCCGGCAAGACCACGATGGTGAATCTGCTGATGCGTTTCTATGAGATTTCGGGCGGTTCGATTGCGATTGATGGTGTGGATACGAAGTCCGTGCCACGCTGGAACGTGCATGACCAGTTCTCCATGGTGTTGCAGGATACGTGGGTGTTCCGTGGAACGGTGCGTGAAAACATTGCGTATTCGAAGCCGGGCGTCACCGGCAAGCAGATCGAGGACGCATGCAAGGCCGTGGGTCTGCATCACTACATCATGTCGCTGCCGAACGGCTATGACACGGTGCTTGACGACAAGGCCACGCTTTCGCAGGGTCAGAAGCAGTTGCTCACCATTGCGCGAGCCATGGTTGAGGATGCGCCGATTCTGATTCTCGACGAAGCTACTTCTTCGGTCGATACGCGTACGGAAGAGCTGATTCAGAAGGCCATGGACGCGCTGACCGTGGATCGCACGTCGTTCGTGATCGCGCACCGTCTGTCCACCATCCGCGATGCGGACATGATTTTGGTCATGAACCATGGCGACATTGTGGAAAGCGGTACGCATGAGGAGCTGCTCGCCAAAGGCGGTTTCTACGCCGACATTTACAACAGCCAGTTCGCCCTCACCGACTGATTCGCCGTTTTGGCTGGCTGATTCACAGGAGCCGCACGTCCCCAAAGGCGTGCGGTCTTTGTTTATTTCGGCTGTTATTCGGCTGTTATGCGGATCGCAGGAAGAGTTCGGCCGGGAAGTCGCGGCTGACTGCGATTTGGCGGGATTCGTCCAATGTTGCGTATGTGAAATCGAACGTGCGTTGCAGTTGTGCTACGTCGGAAACGAACAGGGCCGTGGCCAGGCCGTCCGCAACGGCGGTGGGGTAGTCGCGTGCAAGATTGAGCGTTGCGTTTGCTGGAACGTATGCCCAGCTGGCTTCGGTTTGTTGCGCGGGCAGTCCGTCGATGGCATTGAGCAGATGATGAATGGCGATTTGGGTGCGCTCGTTGACTGCCACGTTCCAATGGCGTCGGCTGGGTGCGCTTGCGCACAACGCTCCGTTCGCAATATGTGCGATTCCGATTGCATGGGACTGATCTTCCGGATCCTCAAGTGCGACGGAAATAGGCTGTTCCGCATGAATCAGCAAATCACCTCCCGCATCAATCACGAATTGTGACGACTGCAGCATGCGCCCGAGCAGATCGACGAGATAGCCTTTGCCGCAGGCGCCGAAATCCAACTGCACCGGCTCATGCGTTACCAATGTGGTTCCGTGGCGGGTCACATCGCGTCCCCAAACGGCGCGTCCGCGCAATGCGCCCAAATGTTCGGGCGCATCTTGTGTAACCGTGAAACTCAGCGACGCATCGTATCCAAGTCGGATCAAATCCTCGCCGACGCACGGATCGATTGCGCCGGAAATGGCGGAAAATAGCGCATCATACAGATCGAACAGCGGCGCGCACCAATCCGGAAAATCGAAACTTCCGCCATGCTCGGCCTTGCCGATCGCCGCAATCAGCGAATCATTGCGGAATCGAGACAGCACGTGTTCGTAATCCTCAATGAGCGATTCCATTGCGGAACGCACCTTGTCGTCGATCGGCGAATCTGCGGAAATCATCATGCCGGTGCCGAGTGCCTTGGAAAACGCCGTAACATACGGCATGCGCTGCCCCAAAAAATCCATGCTTCCGATGCTAGCGTGTGTGCAATGAGAAATCAGCTGATTCTGATCGCACGATTCAGGGTTTCGCTCTTTCTGATCGCATGATTTCGATTATTTGACCGCACGATTTTAAAAAAGCGGCGAAAAACAAAATCGCGAGGTCGGCAGTGTCGAGAAAGAGACGAAGCTGTAAGTCAGGTGGTACAGTGGTTGACAAGGTGTCAACAGGGAGGTTGGTATGGGGCACGTCGATAACGCAGGTACGGTCACGAACGCAAACACAACCACGCGCATAACAAAAGCAGTGAAGAACCTGCCGATGCCCAAAGTCTGGGCTTTCGCCGTCGGCCAATTCGGCTGGGCGCTACTTTCCGGCATTATTTCGAATTGGCTCGTCTACTTCTATCAGCCTGACAACGAAACCATCTCGCAAGGGCAAACCGTGTTCGTACCGCAGGGTCTTGCCGTACTCGGCGTGGTGACCGTAGTCGGCGGCATCACCGCGTTCGCCCGCTTCTTCGACGCATTCGTGGATCCGGCCGTGGCAAGTCTTTCCGACCGTTGCACATCAAAATCCGGTCGTCGTATGCCGTTCCTCAAATTTGCGGCCCTTCCGCTCGCCCTCGTCACCGTGCTGGTGTTTTGGAGTCCAATCAACGATACGAGCTGGATCAACGGCGCGTTCCTGTTCGTCACGGTGATCGGCTACTACATTGCGCTTACGTTCTACTGCACGCCCTACAACGCGCTGATCGCCGAGCTTGGTCACGATTCCAAACAGCAGCTCACCATCTCCACCGCCATTTCGTTCACGTGGGTGGCCGGCACCGCCATTGCGTACGTGGCACCGGTGATTTGGGCTGGTTTCGTGCCGGGCTTGGGGCGTGTGAACGCCATTCGTCTGACGTTCACCATCATGGCGGCCATCGCATTCGTGTGCATGCTGGTTCCGCCGCTCACCATCAAGGAACGCGATTACGTCAACTCGCAGCCCACGTCCGAATCGACCATTGAATCGTTGAAGCAGACGTTCGGCGACGGCGAATTCCGCAAGTTCGTCTGCTCCGACGTGGTCTATTGGGTTGCGATCACTACATTCCAGACTGGTTTGCCGTTCTTCGTGACAAGCCTGCTCAAACTTCCCGAGACCACGACCACCATCTATTTCGTGCTCATGACCGCAGTGTCGGTGCTGTTCTATCTGCCGGTGAATGTATTGGCGAATCGTGTTGGCAAGAAGCGGATTCTGCTGGTCGCTTTCGTGATTTTCACATGTGCGTTCGCGTTTGCGGGCGCGCTTGGCTCCGGTCTGCTCGCTGCGATTCCGCCGATGGCGCAGGGCTTGATTCTTTCGATTGTCGGTGCGATTCCGATGGCCGCGTTCGGTATTCTTCCGCAGGCGATTGTTGCGAATATTGCCGACGCGAGTTCGAAAACGACCGGTCAGGATCGTCAGGGCATGTTCTATGCGGCTCGCACGTTTGCGATGAAGATGGGTCAGTCGGTGGCGATGCTGCTGTTTACCGGCGTGAGCACGATTGGCATGGCGTCGGGCGCCGGCTATCGTATTGCGGCTGTTTGCGCCGCGGTATTGTGCGGCATCGGCGGTGTGGTGTTCGCGTTCTACAACGAACGCAAGGTGCTTGACGTGCTCGAATCCTGATTCCGTCCATGCGCCCGCTGACCTCACGATTTTGTTTTTCGTTGCTTTTTCGGAATCGTGAGGTCACCAGGGCGGAATCGTGAGGTCAGAAAGTCCAGCTCCATCCCAAATCTCCCAATTCCCGAATCTTCCAATCGCACGAATATGCATGGAGAGGAACGGCGAAAGCGCCTCAAAAAATCACTATGTGAGACGACGCGCGCGGATCGCAGAAAATAAGAATGGCGGAATTCCAACGTTTTATGGGTGTTTACAACAAAACTGCCAAAAAATCAAGACTGTTATTTCAATTTTTTTCGTTCTATCTTGTGAAGTCGGTGCGCACTGTGCGTACGGCAAAGATGGCGCACATGCGAATCGGATTATGAACGGCTGAGAGAGGAAGCGGTCTTATGTCATCCTGCGATACGCAGCGGGCTACAGGTGCGTTCGGTCGCCTTGTCGCGTTCATCGCGGCATTGCTGATCGCATTGACCACGCTTTTCGCGACTACCGTGGTCCCGCAGTCGGCAATCGCCGCCGATGACAGTCAAACGAATTTTGATTCCTGGGCTGCCGCTGCGAAGAACATCGAAGACCAGCTTGCGACCGCCGAAAAAGACTACAATGACGGCAATTACGGTCAGGCTGGCACTGATTTTCAGACCGCGCATTGGATTGGCTACGACGCGTCCAATTTTTCGAAGGTCGTCAATGACACAATCAGCGCTGACAAGCAGAAGGAACTGCTGCAGCAATTCACCGATCTTGAAGGTCTTGCCTACCAGCAGGACCAAGGCGACGCCATTGCAGCCAAAATCGACGCGCTGACCGCCGAAATCAACGCAACCGCGCAAACGCTCGACATGAACGCAGACCTCGCCAATCCTAAGGAATACGCGAAGCAGCGTGCCGCGCAAACCGCGGAAGAGCGCAAGAAGCTCGACGCGGCCAAGAAGAATTCTTCCAAAGGCAAAGGCGACCGCACGTGGAGTGACGTTGCCGGCGAAATGACCGTCATTCTCGATCAGGCGTACGAAGCCGCCGCTTCCGGCAAGGGCGACGAAGGCTCCACGCTGGTCAACAACGCCTACTACCAGTACTACGAGAAACTCGGCTTCGAAAAGAACGTGATGAACGTGATTTCCGGCGATCGTGTTTCGCAGGTCGAATACCAGTTCAAGATGACTCGTAAGATCATGCGCGACGGCGGTTCCGACAAGGAAATCAAGCAGCATGTCGACGATTTGAAGAGCTGGATCGTGGAAGACGCGGCCACCCTTGACGGTGGCGCGTCCGGCAATGTCAACGGCTTCACCAAGCTCGTCACCAGCTCCGCCGGCCAGGCGTTCCTCATTCTAATCCGTGAGGGCCTCGAAGCGCTGCTGGTGGTGGCCGCAGTGATCGCCTACCTGGTGAAGTCCGGCAACAAGCGTTTCACCAAGTGGATCTACCTTGGTGTGGTCGCAGGTCTGGCCGGCTCCGGTCTGGTCGCCGTGCTCTTCACGTTCCTGTTCGGCGGTTCCGGCCCGATCCAGGAGATTTCCGAAGGCGTGTGCGCGCTTATCGCCACCCTCATGCTGCTGTGGACCAGCAACTGGATGCTCAACAAGAGCTCCGTGGAAGCGTGGAACAACTACATCAGGAATAAGACCGAAGCGGCTGTGGCCGGCGCGCAAAGCAAGGTCGAATCCGGTCAGAGACTGGGCTTGGGCATGATCACCTCGCTTGCCATGCTGAGCTTCCTCGCCGTGTTCCGTGAGGGCGCCGAAACGGTGATCTTCTACGAGTCCATCTACTCCATGAGCCAGGATGCGCACGGCATGTGGGTTGGTGGTCTGGCCGCCGCCGCGGTGCTGCTCGTCATCTTCCTGATTCTGCGATTCACTTCGGTGAAGATTCCGATCGGCCCGTTCTTCCTCGTCACTTCGATTTTGATGGCCGTGCTGGTTGTGATTTTCGCGGGTGGCGGCATCCATGCGCTCATCGAGGGTGATCTTATTGAAGGCACCTACTTGAGCAGCGTGCCAACTAACGATTGGATCGGCTTGTATCCGTACGTCGAAACGATTACGGCACAGGTGATTGCCGCGATCGCGGTGGTTGTGCTGTTCGTGGTCGGTTTCATCAAGAAACACAGGATGAAGTTGGCCGCGCAGGCGGAACAGGCTAAGTAAGCGCCAATCAATAATCACAAGTAAAGATTTAGAGATTTCCATAAGTTTCCAACGTTCCTCAAGGGACCAAAGAAAAGGAAGAGAAAAAACAATGAAGAATAAGAAGATCGCCGCCCTGCTCGGCATCCTGCTGGCCGGCTCCATGGCCTTCTCCCTGTCCGCATGCGGCAACTCCAACGATTCCGCATCCGATGCCAAGTCCGACACCTCCACTTCGGACACCACCGACAAATCCAGCGATTCCAGCGCTGATGACAGCAACGGCGCCGGCTTCGAAGAGATTCAGGTCGACGAGAAGCACTCCGATCAGGATGTTGACGCTCTGACCGTCAACGCCGTGTACTTCCAGCCGATCGATATGGAACCGTCCGGCATGGGCCTGAAGGCTGCCGACGCTTCCTTCCACCTGGAAGCCGACATCCATGCCAACGAGAAGGGCACCGAGCTCGGCTACGGCAAGGGTGACTTCGTGCCGGATCTGACCGTGAACTACGAGATCATCAACAACGCGAACAACGAGACCGTTGGTTCCGGTACCTTCATGCAGATGAACGCTTCCGACGGCCCGCACTACGGCGCCAACGTCAAGCTTGACGAGGCTGGCTCCTACAAGCTCGTGCTGAAGATCGAATCTCCGGAGAAGAAGGGTTGGATGCTGCATGTTGATCCGGAAACCGGCGTTAAGGGCCGCTTCTGGACCGAGCCGCTCGAGGTCACTTTCCCGGAGTGGAACTACACCCCGCAGGAGTGGTGATCTGAAACGTGAGTTCCTGCACATGCCAAGCGAAATGGTTTGGATGTAGCCTGAATTCATGTTGAGATTCAACTCGTGGTTAACGCCGTTCACGTATCGCGAAACGTATGCAAGTAGCGCGAATATGGGTACGGCGTTCGCGGTTGCCTGGATAGTCGTTCGACGCGCTCAAGGCCGTTTGGCCGAGCCTACGGTCGAACAACCATCCAAGCAACCGCTCTCTTGCGTTTTAGGGGATACGCTTTTGGGAGATAACGCGCTTTTGGGGGAATCTTGGTAAGGGGGTTCCTTTTGTGTGCCGAATTCACTAGGCTTTGACAGGGATATATAACGAAAGGTGTGAGATGCTGACGCAGTACGTCACGGTGTTGCAGGGAACGCTGGCACCGGCTTTGCTGATTATGGCGCTGAACGTGATGCTCACGGTCGGTGAGGGGCGTGACAAGCCGTTGAGCGCGTACTGGCGTCTTGCGGGCTTCATTATCGGATTCGCGGGTGCCATTGTGTTCGCCGCGTTGCGTGCGTCCGCGGTGATCAATCAGCGTACGTTCGTCAATTACCCTACGTTGTGGTGTTGTGTGATTTTCGATATCGCGGTGTTCGTTATTGTGCTGTTCGCACGTCGCATTACTACGAATTGGCATGATCATCGCGCGTTGCTTGATATTGCGAATACGATTGGAGCTCTTGCAATCGCCGCCACCACCTTCCGTGCATTGCCTGATGTTATTTTGCGTTTGACGATTTTCGTGGAGCCGGGAGATCCGATTTTCACTTCGGATATGCTCCTTCGTGCGCTTGGTTTCGCGTTGGGTGTGGTCACTGCGATTGTTGCGGCGTTGATTTTCCGTACGATGCGTTCCACTGCGATTCGTTGGTCGTTCACTACGGCTGTGCTGCTGTTGATTGCGCTGCTGTTTGTTTCGCATTTCACTGATCTTGCGCAGATTCTGCAGTCCAAGCGCATCGTTCATTTCCCTCTGGAAGCGTTCCTGGCGTTGGTGTGGTGCATTAATCATCAGCGCCATATGGTCATTGCCATGGTGCTGGTGTTCATCATTCCGGTGGTCGCCAGCATTGTGATGGGCTTCAAAATCAAGCCGGAAGGCGCAAACGAGGCCATTGTGCGATCGCATATCGCGTTCCGTCGCCGTGCGAAGGCGGCCGGCGCATGGAGCCTTGTTGCGATGATCGGCATCACGTTCGCGCTCACGTATGGTGTGGCGCAAACGAAGAAGGTCATTACGCTGTCTCCGCCTGAGGATTATTCGCTGAGCGACGGCGTGGCCACCATCAAATTCAGTCAGATCAACGACGGTCACCTGCATCGCTTCCAATATAAGGCGAAAGATGGCACGGTGATGCGTTTCATCATCATCAAAAAGAATGGTGGAGCGTACGGTGTCGGTCTTGACGCATGCGATAACTGCGGTGATGCCGGCTACTACGAGAAGGATGGCAAGATCATCTGCAAGAAGTGCGATGTCGCCATCAACCTCGCCACTATCGGATTCAAGGGCGGATGCAATCCGGTACCGTTCGATTATCAGGTTGAATCCGGCAAAATCGTAATCCAAACTTCAACGCTCGACGCATTGTCGACGCATTTCCAGTGAGCGGAAAGAGGTAGCCATGTTCTTTCTTCGAATGATTTTCCGCTCGTTCAGCAGGCAGTTCAAACGCAGACTGCTGATCGCGGTCACCGTGTGCCTGTCGGCCACGGTCAGCGTGGCCATGCTGGGCGTGGTGTTCGACGTTGGAGACAAGCTGAACGCCGAACTGTCGACGTACGGTTCCAACATCACCGTGCAGCCCAAGGCTGATGCCGTCGTCAACGACCTGTACAACACGGATGGTGACGCTGACAGCAGCGCTTCCGGCACTTCCCAATCCGATCCGACCACATTTTTGAAGGAATCGGATACACCGAAGATCAAAACCATCTTCTGGGCGTTCAACATCACGAATTTTGCCCCTGAACTTAATATCCATGTTGACGTGAACTGCGCGTCCAAATCGGCGGAATCCAGCTCTTGCAAGGCTTCCAGCGTGCCGATCGTGGGCACATGGTTCGCCAAAACCCTGCATATGGATTCCGGCGAATCCACCGTGGCGGGCATGAACGGCATGCGTTCGTGGTGGAAGCTTGACGGTTCCTGGCCGAAAGACGATAGCGCGCAAGGCCTGATTGGCACCACGCTCGCATCCAAACTCGGCGTAGGCAAGGGAGATACCGTAACCCTCTACAAAACCACGGCCGATGGCAGCCGCAACAAGCAGCAGATCACCATCACCGGCATTTACGATTCCGGCGATAGCGACAACAATGCGATGTACATTCCGTCATCCACCGCGCAGGTGCTTGCGAATCTGCCTGATTCCATTGACAAGATCGAAGTCAAGGCTCTGACCACGCCAGACAATGATTTGGCGCGTAAGGCGTCGAAGAATCCGAATGCGCTTACGCAAGACGAGTGGGAAACATGGTATTGCACCGCATACCCTTCGTCCATCGCTTACCAGATCGAAGAGGTTATTCCCGGTTCCGTAGCCAAGCAGGTGCGTCAGGTGGCCGCATTGCAGGGCGATGTGCTGCAGAAAACGCAGGCGGTGATGGTGCTGATGACCGTGCTTTCGTTGGTTGCGGCCGCTATCGCGGTGGCGAATCTGATGGCCGCCTCGATTGGCGAACGCGGTTCCGAATTGGCGTTGCTGAAGGCGATTGGCGCTACGGATGGTGCGGTTTCTCGCCTGATGCTCGCTGAAACGGCTGTGATTTCGTTGGTTGGTGCGATTGTCGGTGCGCTGTTGGGTTCCGGTGTCGCGCAGATTGTGGGACATGTGGTATTCGGTTCCGGCATTACGATGCGTCCAATGGTTTTTGTGCTGGTGTTCGTATTGTTGACGCTCACCGTGCTGATCGCCTCGTTTTCGTCGATCCGTTCGATTCTGGGACTCAAACCTGCGGAGGTCTTGCATGGCCGTTGATTTCAACTTGGGTTCCGTAAACTCGGCCGCGGCTGCGGCTTCGGTCACGAACGGCACACTGTGCTGTTCGTCCGCGGAGGTGTTGCATGGTAGGTGAGTTCAAGACAGTCCGTAAGGGGCATGAGATGACTAATCGCAAGATGTTCTTCACCATGCTGTGGGGTGCGGTGTTCCGCCGCCGTTCTCGAGCCGTTATGGCCGTGATCGCCTCCATGGTGGGCGCTGCCACGCTGTTCTGCCTTGCGGCAACGTGTATTGCCGTTCCACAGCAAATGAACGAGGAAATGCGTGCGTATGGCGCGAATCTTATCGTCACGCCGTCCGAATCAGCCGAAAAGTCCCATGGCATCGACACCGATACCGTCAAAGCGTTGAACCAGATGGTGAAAGGTTCGTACAGTGCCCGTTCCGCCGCCTACCGGTATGAAAGCGTGCGCATCAATTCCGCGCCATACACGATGGCCGGCATCATAACCAAAGACGTGAAAGCGCTCAACCATCATTGGAACGTAACCGGCGATTGGCCCAGCGAAGGTAATGTGATGCTCGGCCGTGACGTGGCCGACGCGCTCGGTGTCTCCATCGGTTCGACCGTAACCATCGGCTACCGCGCATCCGACGATGCGCAGGATTCCGGCGCTCTTGGCCAAACCGAAGCGCAAGTCACGGAAAACGGCCGTGTTTCGTCCGACATTATGGAGAACACCGGCACTGAATTTCGTGTCGGAGGCATCGTCGATACGGGCGGCAGCGAAGACGAAATCGTCTACGCAGTCAACGCTGACGTGGCCAAACTGTCCGGTTCCAAACGCGGTGCGGACGTGATCGAATATTCCGTCAATGCGGTAGGTAGCGAACTCAACGACGTCGTCAAATCGATCAACGCGAATCCGTCAACCGGCGTGAAAGCGCAGACCGTCACCAAAATCACCTCATCCGACACTCGCATCATCGCCATGCTGCAAACCCTGTTCTGGATCGTGTCGCTGGTCGTGCTCGTGCTGACGTTTGTGGGCGTGGGCACCACCATCAGCTCCATCGTCTCGCAGCGACGCAATGAAATCGGCCTGCGCAAGGCCTTGGGTGCATCCTCGCAGGCCATCGGCATTGAATTCTATGTGGAATCCGCCATCTACGGACTGATTGGCGGCTTGATCGGCACTGCCATCGGCTACCTGCTGGCCCGCGTGCTGTGCGTGTCCGTATTCGAGCGTGCCATCGGCTTCAACTGGCTGTTGGGCGTCGCCTCGCTGCTGTTGAGCGTGCTCATCGCCGTCATCGCATCCATCCCGCCGGTTCGCCGCGCAACCCGTATCGACCCCGCCATCGTTTTGAGGGAGGAATAATCATGAGTTCCGAAAATACGTTGAATACGTTGCTTGAATTGGATCATATTTCCAAGATTTACGGCGATTTGCGTGCCGTCGACGATTTGACTTTGACGGTTCCGCAAGGTGAATGGCTTGCGATTGTCGGTTCGTCGGGTTCCGGCAAAACCACGCTGATGAACATGATTGGCTGCATGGATACTCCTTCGAAGGGTTCCGTCATGCTGGAAGGCCGCAAGTTGGAGGATTTGAACGCCAAGCAGCTTGCCGACGTGCGCAAGAACATGATTGGCTTGGTGTTCCAGAAGTTCTATTTGGTGCCGCATCTGACGGCTGTGGAAAACGTGATGGTGGCGCAGTACTACCATTCCGTAGTCAACGAGCAGCAGGCGATGGAAGCGTTGGAGCGCGTCGGTCTGAAGGAGCGTGCTCACCATTTGCCCGGTCAGCTTTCCGGCGGCGAACAGCAGCGCGTGTGCATCGCACGTGCGCTCATCAACTGTCCGAAACTGATTCTTGCCGACGAACCGACCGGCAATTTGGACGAAAAGAACGAGAAGATCGTGCTTGACCTGTTCCGCCAACTGCACGAACAGGGCACTACCATCATCGTCGTGACCCATGATGCGCTTGTCGCATCCTGCGCCCAGCGCGAGATCATGCTCAACCATGGCGTGCTCGTCGGTGAGAAGTGGAATGATGAAGCCGCAAAGAAAGCCTATGAGCAGGCGGGTGGCAAGCCGGCATACACCGGTTCCGCTGCGGAAGGCGCACAGAATGGCGAGACGGCCATCAGCTTCGCCGACCCGACCAAAGCCGCGAAAACCGGTGGTGAGGAATAAGCTGAAATCAGCCGAAATCGCGTTGAAATCGTACTGAAATCAGCCGAACAATCCAAGCCATAGCACTGACGAATCGTACGGAGCGAACATGAGCAACGAATCATCGAATGCGATCAAAGTAATCGCACTGTCTGCGGCAAGCCTTGCATTGCTGTCGGCATGCGGCGAACCCAAGGCGACGCCAATGGACGACGAATATGCCGGAAATTCCGGCGAAAGCGTGCAATCGCAGGAAAAAAATTCGAAGAACAGCGGTAGCGCCACCGACTCCGGCGATTCTGCGGATACGGACGTCAAAAACCATGCCGACGATCCGAACAGCACTACATCCGACAAGCAAGACACCGGCAACTATGCCGACGGTACCTATTCGATCAACGGCCAGTACGGGCCTGTGGGCGAAGACACCATCGACGTGCATGTGACGGTCAAAGATCAGACCGTCACCAATGTGGAGGTTATCGGGCATCCGTTCACGTCCATCTCCAAAAAGCACCAGAATGCGTTCGCCGAAGCCATCAACGGCGTGGTGGACGGCAAGCCGCTCAAAGATCTCAAGGTAGACAAGGTGGCCGGTGCCAGCTGGACGTCGGAAGCGTTCAACAAGGCGTTGGACGTGGCCCGTCAGGAAGCGTCGATCCAGTAGGCCCAGTAGCGGCGAAAAGTCTGCAAACGTACAATGAGCGCCCCGGCTACAGCCTCACCCAAAGAGTGATTAAAGGCCGTAGCGGGGGCGCTCATTAGTTTCAATACTACTACGTGCAACTCTGCTCTGCAATGCCCTTCAGACGGCCATAACGGGCCACAGAACAGCCGCCATGTTCTCAGGCCAAGGAATACTTGCGTCGCCATGCAACGCCTTACAGGCGAGCATGGAGCCGAGTATCGTGCTGAACAGGAATTGCGGGTCCAATCCATTACGGAACATTCCGGCTTTCATGCCGCGTTCAACAAACTCAGAAAAACGCTTTTCCGCAGGAACAAGCACTTGATCGGCAATCGCATTCAACGAAGGATTATCGGAAGAAAGCACCACACCGACGGCCTTCAAACCAAGCTCACTGTCGAAAAAACAGCCCTGAATGCGTTGCAGTATCGTCAGCAGACCGTTTTTCGACAACTCGACATCGCTGAAATCCGGCAATCCCGCAACTTCCAGCTGCACGCGGCGCAACAGATCATCCGCATTCTTATAGCGGCGATAAATCGTGGTTTTCGCAACGCCGGAACGACGAGCGACCTCTTCGATGGTCACCGCGCCGACGCCATCGGAAATCACAATCGCAAGCGTGGCCTTCATAATCTTATGATCGGTTTGCTCACGAAGCTGCTCGCGGCGGCTATGCACCTTGCGAACAGCCACATGCACGTCACTGACCGCGTCGGAAACCACATCGGAAACGGCTCCGGAAACCGCCTCATGCACTCCGGTAATCATGAGATCACCTTGGTGCTTTCCACTTTCGCCACATACCACTTATTGAACTTGACCAGCGGAATACGCAGCACCAAGCCAATCAGCAGCAGCGGAATCAGGAACAGCAGCAGCGAGCCGAGCGCATGCCAATAATCGTTGTTGTAAATACCGGCAATGGCCGCACGCAATGCCGTAATCGCATGCGTGGCCGGCAGGAACGGGCTGATATCGCCGATGATCTTCGGCAGCACGGCAAGCGGATACGCGCCGTTCGCGCCGGAAATCTGCAACACCAGCGTCAGCACGCCAATGGCCTTGCCCACGTTGCCGAAGCTCGCCACCATCGTGTAGGTGAAGAACGAGAACACGAGGGAGGCCACCCAGCCGGTCAACATGAACAGCCACGGGTGCACCGCCTGAATGTGCAGGAACAGTAGGCCGCCGCCCAGCGAGAACGTGCTCTGCAACAGTGCGATCACGGCGAACACGCCATAATGGCCGAGGAACAGCTGATGCGGCTTCGGATTGTCGAGCTCCTCACGGTTCTTGCGTGACACCGTGGTCTTGAGTGTTACGGCCATAAGCAGCGATCCCACGAACAACGGCAGAATCGTGTAGAACGGAGCCAATTGCGAGCCGAAATTCTCCACAGGGAACACGGCCGTGCGCTTCACCTGGACGGGGGCCGCAAGAGCCGCCGCCAACGAATCGGTGTTGTTGCCGAGCACTTCCTTGACGGTGCCCATATTGCCGCTGTTCAGCGCGTCGGAAAGCGTGCCATTGAACGAAGACAGCGCGGTGCTCGCCTTAGTGAGGCTTTCGGCGGTGGAATCAAGCACCGTGCGAATATTGGTCAGCTGCTTGCCTGCCGACTTCGTGGTGCTGTTGAGATCTCCCAACGCGCCCTTCAGATCGGCGGCCGTGCTGCTCAATGCGGTGGCCGTGCTGCTGATCGAATCGGAAATATCGTTGAGCTGCGGCTTGAGCTGGCTGTCGAAATCGGTTTTGATGCCGTCGATGGAGGCCTTCGCCTGCTGGGCAAGCTGGCTCACGCGCTCGCGGTCGGCTGTGGTGTCGCTCACTTTCGCGTCAATATTGTCGGCGCTGGTGTTGAGTGAGTTCGCTAGATCGTTGAGTTGCGTAATGGTCGCGCCCACGTTGGTTTTGAGACGGTCGATGGCGATTTTTGCGATTTCCGGCACCAGATTGTTGTTGCTGAGCTCGTCGAGGGCATCGTAGATGTTCTGATAGCCTTGCGCCTGCTTGGATACGTTCGCAGCCTGATTGCGCAGGGCGGTGGCCGTATTGCCGGCTTGGGTGCCCGCATTGTTGAATACGCTGTCAATATCGGTGGAGACAGCGCCGAAGCTGTTCGATGAGCTGCTCAATGCGGTGCTCAACGCATTCGTGCTGGTTTTGACGGCTCCGGTCAGATCGTTGATGCCGTTCTTCGACTGTTTGAGCTCGTTGACGGCGTTCTTCGCGCTGCCGCTCACGTTGGAAAGCAGGCTGTTGGAACTGTCGAGCAGGTTCTGCGCGCTCAACGTCAGCGAGCTGAACGTGGTCAATGCGGACGACGTGTCTGTGAGCGTGTTCGCGAAATTGCCCATGTTGTTGCTGAAGTTGGTGAGCGTGGCCTGCGATTCCGGTTTGTCAAGCTCATCGGCCAGCTGCGAGGCGATGTTGAGCGCGGTGCTCGTCAACGTTTCGGAGAACATTTCGTTGATCTGTGCTGCCACGGTGTCGGCTCCCTGGCCGGTGATCTTCGGAGCGAGTGCGTTCTTCTTCTCGTTGTTGTAGTAGGTGAGCGTGGCATGGTCGCCGTCCGTGGTGAAGAACGTCATCATGCGGGTGCTGAAATCCCTCGGAATCACCACTGCCGCATAGTATTTGCCGGATTTGGTGCCGTCGATGGCCTCTTTTTTGGTGGTGAAGGTCCAGTCCATCTGGTCGTTGGCGCGCAAGGTGTTGACCACCTGGTCGCCGATGCTGATCTTCACTGGAATGAGGTCGGACTTGTAGCCTTCATCGTCGTTGGCGACGGCGAATTTCAGATTGCCGGTGTTGGCGAACGGATCCCAGCTTGCGCTGATGTTGAACCAAGAGAACAGACCCGGAATCACCACCAGTCCGGTAACGATGATGATGGAGACGATGTTGCTGGTCAGGCGTCGAACGTCGCCGACGAACAGTTTCCAGATGTTTTTCATGCGTTGCTCCTTTCGCTGTTACCGTTGGGACTGGTGTTGCTCGCCGTGCCGGTGTTGCCGGCTACGTTCATGGCCTGTACCAGTGTTGCGATGCCGTCGGCATCGGCTTGGCTGGTGTCTGCGACGTTGGCGATCGCCTGTTTGGTTTCGTGTTTTCTTCGTTGTGCCTTGCGCATCAGCTTGTCTCGCCTGATTTGTTGCGCGCGCTTCTTGCGGCGCAGCCTTGCAGCTTGGCGTTCCACCAGCTGTTCGCGAATCGCTTCGTCGCTGAGGCTGCCGAGTTCCACCTGGCGTTGCAGGCTGAAACGCATATATTCGATGATCATCAGGAATCCGATGATGAGCAGCACCCAGATGATCCAGGTGGCAAGCACTACGCTCTTCTCGCCGTTGGTGAAGGAGAAGATCAGCACCAGAATCACCGGCACAATGAAACCAGCGATGAGCGCGCCACGCTTGAACTTCGGATACAGTTCAGCGAAACGGCTTGCGCGTTCCTCGATCGCCTCACGGTAGCCGCCCTTGTCGGCAAGCACCTGAATGGCTTGGGATACGTTGTATCCGCGTTCCGGAAGCTGCACTTCCTCGCCGATGATCATGTCGCTTTCCTTGATCTGACGGGCGAACAGACGGTTGAGATTGACCAGCAGCGGGCGAATCGCAAGTCCAATGAAGAACGCGGCCACGGCGAACAGCAGCAGCGTGCCAATCGACTTGAGCCAATGCCCATCGTAGAAGCCGGCAATCGTCTCGCGGAACGCGTCAATCGAATAACTGAATGGCACGAACGGGTAGACCATGCGGAAGAATTTCGGCATCATCTCAATCGGATACAGGCCGGAAGCGCCCGGAATCTGCACGATAATCAACGCGACGCACAATCCCTTGCCGATATGCATGAACGTGGTCGATAGTGCGAATGTGATGCTCAGATATACCAGCGATGTGATGGCGCCGGTAAGTACGAACAGCGGTGCGTTCACGGTCTGCACGCCAAGCAGCAGGTCTCCGATGGTGGTGATCGTGCCTTGGGCCGCGCCCATGATGCCGAGCAGCATGTAGCGGGCGAAATATTTTTCGGAAGCGGTCAGGTCGAGGCCTTCGAGGCCTTCATCGTCGACTTCCACCTTGAAGATCACCACGAAGGCGAACGCGCCCACCCATAGGGCCAGATTGGTCATGAGCGGAGCCATGCCGGAACCGTAGGAGTTTATCGGGTACACGTTCTTCGTGTCGATCACGGTGGGGGACTGCATGAACGAGGCGATTTTCTCCGTGTCGAGGGAGCTGCCGCCGGTCAGGCTTTTCAGCATGTCGACGCTGCCGAGCGCTTTCAGATCGGTGCTGACGGTGATGAGTTTGTTCTCCACCTGCTCGAGCTGCTTGTCGGTGTTCTGCAACGTGGTACGGGTGTCGTTCGCCACCTGGTCGAGTTGGTCGAGCACGGCGGAGGTCTGGTTGACCACGGTGGTCTGGCTGGTCACGGTGCCAGACAGCGTGCCTGCGGTCATGGCGAGCGAGCTCAGACCGGAGTTGAGCTGGGGAATCGCGCCGGAATTCAACGTGCTGCGGGCATCTCCCATACTTTTCAGCGAATTTTGCGTGCTGGTATTGAAGTCGGTGGCGAGCTTGGCGACGCTGTCGGACGTGGATTGCGTGTTCTCGCTCAACGTTTTGAGGTCGTTGAGCGTGCCAGCGGCCGTGTTGTTAGTGTCTTCGAGCTTCTTGATGATGTCTTGGTACTGCGTGTTGTCGCTGACGTTCTTGAGCTTCTCGATGAGCTGGGCGTTGCTGTCGGTCACGCTTTGCATGTTGCTAACGGCCTGCTGTGCGGTGCCGCTTGCGGAAGAGACGGCCGTGGTCACCTTGTTGATGCTGATGGTGGTGTCGCTGGCGGCCTGCGAAATCAGACCGGAACCGTTCTCCAAAGCGGTGTTGGCGTTGGAAGTGAAGGTATTGAGGCCGTTTTGTGCGGTGCTGATGGCGGTGGCGGTGTTCGCCAGGCCCTTGCCTGCGCTTGCTGCGGCCAGCTGCACGTCGTTCATTGCCTGACGGGCGGATTGTGTTTGTTGCGGCACGTTGGCGAGCTGCGCGTCAAGATCTTCGATGGTGGAGCGGATGAGGCCTACGTTCTTCTGGGTTTTGTCGAGTTCTGCTGTGGTTTCGTTGACGAAGGAGTTGGTTTTGCCGTTGATGGTGTCATTCGCGGAGTTCACGGCTTTAGTGAGTACTTCGCTGACGGTGGAGACGAAGGTGTTGTTGACGGTACGGTCGACGGTGGTCGCGCCTTGATCGGTGATTTTCGGGGAGATCGGGCTCGATTTTTCGTTGACATAGTATTCCAGCGTCGGCCGGTTCTTGCTGTCGGTCACGACGTTGGCGAGATCCTCACTGAAATCGGAGGGGATGATGATCGCCGCATAGCAGTCGCCGGACTGTACCGCCTCCATCGCTTCGGCCTTGCCCATGAATTCCCAGCCAAGCTGGTCGTTGTCTTTCAGCGTGTCTTCGATCTGGTCGCCGAGGTTCATTTTGCCGAGCAGGGCGTTGTCGGTGCCCTTGTCGACGTTGGCCACGGCAACTTTGATGCCTTGGGTATTGCCATACGGATTCCAGAATCCGTAGATGTTGAACCATGCGTACAGCGGCGGAATGATGGTTATGCCGATCATGATGACCCAAGCGGCAGGTACGGTGACGAGTCGTTTGAGGTCGCGACGCAGAATCTGCAGTACGTTGCGCATTGTCTCCCCAGTCCAATGGATGTTCGACCGTGTTGGCACGTAGCGATACGTTATTCGTAGCGCTACGCCTCCCGTATCGTAATACCCGCTCTCGGACAAATTTGGGCACAGGCGTAAATACGATCCACCCATGGCTGAAAGAAACACGACAAACCGCGGCAGGATCGTAAATCTTGCTGCTGGCGACCGCACAACTTGCATTCTGTGTCTGCGCAAGTCGAGTCTGCTGTCTGCACATCTTGTGATTGCGGGATGACATGTGACTTGCGCAGACAGAAATCGCAGGTTGTGCGCGTTGCGCGCAAACAATCATCTCGTGTAGCGCACTGCGATTGGGTTTTGGTAGCGTTGTTCTAGGGAGGACGAACAAGCATGAGCAAGATTGAAGATGTGAGCGAGGCCATCGCCGACGAAACCAAAATCGCAGCCATCGAAGAAGCGGGCATTATTACGCAATCGCAATCAGCGGAAGATGATGACAATCCGGCTGATCGCAGACTGCCGCTGATTGCACGCATCTACGGCATCGTCATGCTGGTCGAAGGCGTGGTGACGTTGCCGATCATCGTGATTTCCTGCCTGTACGCAGTCCACGCCGCGCTTTCCGGCAAACTGGCGTTTGGCGCGCTGAATCTCACCACTATTCTGTCGATTATTCATGCTGCAGTGCTGCTGGTCTCCACCGCATGCCTTGCGATTTTCGGCGTGCTGCTGATTCTCAACAAGCGTCGGCATATCGCGCAATGGACGTATTTGATGATTCCGCTCACGCTTGCGGAAGGCCTATTGTCGTTGGCGTTGCAGGGTTTGGGCGTGAATCTGATCAGTCCGACCGTGCAGCTGCTCGTATTGGTTGCGTTGCATATCACGGCTGATCCGTCGCTGCGCGAGGAACGACGTTTGCGGTTCGCGCTTCGTCGTTTGGATGCGCGCAGCGAGTATGAGACGGCTGTTTCGAAGGGTATGGCAGGCCGTGATCTGACTGGCAAGGGCTACATTTCGTTGGATTTCTTCAACTTGTTCTGGCTGTTTGTGGTCGGTTGCGTGTTTGGTCTGGTAGTGGAGACGCTGTACCACTATGTGCTGTTCGGCGAATGGCAGGATCGCGCCGGTTTTTTGTGGGGGCCGTTCTCGCCTATCTACGGTTTTGGCGCGGTGATTCTGACGGTGTTGCTCAACCACTTGTGGCGGTCGAATTGGATGCTGATTTTCTGCGCGAGCGCGGTGATTGGCGGCGCGTTCGAATATTTCACCAGCTGGTTCATGGAGGTTGCGTTCGGTATTCGCGCGTGGGATTACACGGGTCAATGGCTGTCGATTGATGGGCGCACATCCGGCAAATA
Source organism: Bifidobacterium hominis (assembly GCF_040095915.1). Classification (NCBI taxonomy): domain Bacteria; kingdom Bacillati; phylum Actinomycetota; class Actinomycetes; order Bifidobacteriales; family Bifidobacteriaceae; genus Bifidobacterium; species Bifidobacterium hominis. Next base: position 189,797 of record NZ_JBBMFR010000003.1, read on the forward strand.
CATGTTTTTCTGGGGAATACTCGGCTTGGTGTGGGTGAAGCTGATTCTGCCGCATTTGCTTGCGATGATTCAGCGTATTCCGTGGAAGATTCGCTATACGTTGACGGCGGTGTGTTTCGCTCTAATTTTCGTTGACGGTGTGATGACGTTGATGGCGCTGGATTCCTGGTATTCGCGTATGGCGGGTATTGCGCAGAATTCGCCTGTTTCGCAATTCTTCGCCACGTATTTCGACGACGACTTCATGGCCAATCGGTTCCAGACCATGACGCTCGACCCGTCCACGGCCAGCCGCATGTAGTGTCTGACTGTTTTATGGATGACTGCTTTATGGACTAGATGGCGAAGCTTCGTGGAAGAACGTGTATGGTGCGTCCGCTATTGGTTGCGCCGTGCACGGCTGCATGTGACCTGTGCCCGCACTGCCTTCGCGGACTCGGTGCACTGCGACTTCTACTTGCTTATGCGGCGAAGCTTTGTGCGAGCTGGCGAATCAGATCTGGCCTGTGTCCGCTCCACGAGGAGTTTGGTGAGATGACTACCGGAATCTGCTTGAATCCGGCGTTTTTAATCTGTTCGAACGTGGATGGGTTCTTCGTCAGGTCGACGGTATCGTAACGCACGCCCAGCTTTGCAAGCTCCTGTTCGGTGGCTTCGCATTGCGGGTTGCTCGGATTGGTGAAGACGGTCACGGTCATTCGATTTCCTCCCTATGCAAATGGCTTTCGTCGTCTGTGAAAGCCGTGTCGGCCACGTTCTTCGGTTATGCTCGCTTACGCAAGCCACTATCTAGCATACACACTACCGGTAGTGGTGTGTCGCGAGTTTCCTCACTGTATATAGTGGGGAATTCCCCAGAATTCCCCAAAATACGAACGTTTGTTCGAATGCACTCCAGTGTACCTCAAACCACGGAATTCGCGCCCGCGCGCATGTCGAAACTGTTTCTAATGCTGTCGGATGGGCGCAAGATGCGTTGCGGACGGTCATGGAATGACGTCGAGTCTGCGATGCCTGTAGCGGTGAATGTACTGGGTAAATGCTGGGTTGCGGCCTTTGACCCATTAGACCGCAAAAACAAGAAAGCCTCGGAGACTGTTGAAAACATTGGCTTCCGAGGCTTTTCGCATGTGCCCCCCGTGGGATTCGAACCCACAACCCACGACTTAAAAGGACGCTGCTCTAACCGTTGAGCTAGAGGGGCAACAGAGAGCTAGTATACAGCATATTTACGCAAAACGCCACACGAATAAGTCGGAAGTGACGAAAAACGCGAATCATCGTCGAAATATCATCAAATTCCCGCGAATCGCAGCATCATTTCTGCATATCTGCTCGTACAGTGGAACGCATGTCATGTACCACGATTCTTGTAGGAAAGAAAGCCAGCTACGACGGCTCCACCATCATCGCACGCGACGATGATTCCGGTTCCGGCCGTTACGACCCCAAGAAATTCATTGCGGTCGCACCGCAAGACCAACCGCGGCATTACCGCAGTGTGCTCAGTCATGTCGAAATCGATCTTCCCGACAATCCATGCCGATACAGCATTGTGCCGAACGTGCTGCCGAATCGCGGAATTCTCGCGGAAGCGGGCGTCAACGAGCACAATGTGGCGATGAGCGCCACTGAAACCATCGCAGTCAACGAGCGCGTGCTAGCCGCTGATCCACTCGTTGAACTGCAACCGGCGAACGAAGCCGCTAATACCCCCGAAGTCCCGGGCGGAATCGGAGAAGAAGACATCATCACCCTCGTGCTGCCTTACGTAACTACGGCACGCGAAGGCGTCGCACGTCTCGCCGAACTGCTTGAAACATACGGCACCTACGAATCGAACGGCATCATCATTTCCGACGTAAACGAAATCTGGTATGTCGAAACGATCGGCGGGCACCATTGGATCGCCCGCCGCGTGCCGGACGACTGCTATGCGACCATCCCCAACCAGCTCGGCATCGACGATTTCGACTTCGACGACGCCTTCAACACCCAACGTGAATTCATGTGCAGTGCCGATTTGCGCGAATTCATGGACGCGCACCACCTTGACCGCACTATGAGCGCGGCTGCAAGTAGCGGCTTCGGATTCCAGCCGACGAGCGCTTCCGGAAACGGCGGCATGAACGGTGGCGGCAATAGCAGTAGCGGCGCGGCGCTGGGCCACAACCATTTCAATCCGCGCACAGCCTTCGGTACCGCCACCACCAAAGACCATATCTACAACACGCCGCGTGCCTGGTACATGCAGCGCTACCTCAATCCAAGCGAGGATTGGGATTCGCCGGCCGCCCGCTACACGCCCGCGTCCGACGATATTCCGTGGTGTCGCGTGCCTGAGAACGCTGTGACGCTCGAAGACGTCGATTTCCTGATGAGCGCACACTTCGAGGGAACCCCTTACGACCCGTACGGTACGCTCGGAACGTCGGAAAGCCGCCATCGTTACCGTCCGATCGGCATCAACCGCACCGGGCATATGGTGGCCATGCAGATCCGCCCGTACGTGCCGGAAACCGGCCGCTCGATCATGTGGATTTCGTACGGTTCCGGCCCCTTCACCGCGGCCACGCCGTTCTATGCGAACGTCAACGATACGCCCGCCTACCTGCGCGACACCACGCCGGAAGTCTCGACCGGCAACCTGTACTGGGCGAACCGTTTGATCGCCGCGCTCGCCGACGCGCATTTCTACGAAACCAGCAATGCGATCGAAGAATTTGCGGAATCGGCCCGCGCTTACGGCCATCGTCTGGTGGAACGTACTGATGCCGAATTGCGTGAGATGACCGCGCAAACGAGCGCGTCTGAATCGCAAGAGCGTGCAGGGGCCGCGGAGATTACGGAAAACGCAAGTATTGCAACCATCGCCAGACTGCAGCAGTCCAACGAAGAAATGGCGGAATACTTGCGCACTCACGTTACGAAACTGCTTAACGACGTGCTCTACACGTCCAGCAATCTCATGCACAACAGTTTCGCCATGTCCGACCGCTGGAACTGAGCATAAAGCCCTGAAATCCGGCAAAACCCGTCCCAATGAGCCAGGTTTCCGCGCTCGGGGCGGTTCCGCATGAACGTAGGCTGTTGGAAGCGTCAGCGCTGCTTCCAACAGCCTCACGACTGCATCCTCATCCTCGTACGTCAGTTTTTGCCCATATCTTGCTTATATATGGCAGATTTGAAGAGTTGACATGAGGCATTTCGCTTATATATGGCACTCGTGCTTGTAGGCAAGGCGACTTCGGGGGTAAAAATATACCCTCTAAGTCACCTTGTTACCAAGGATATCTGCCATATATAAGCAAGATATCATCCGACGGACCCGCGAATCTGCCATATATAAGGCAGATGGCGCCGATCAGTTGAACCCGACGACGTGTTCCGCCACGAAATATCCCTTGCGAATCACGAAACGACCGATTGACCCGCGCAAATTCAACGCACGAGACATGGCCTTCTTGCGCACATCCTTGTAAATAGTGGGGGAGTACGCCTTAATGTCGTCCCACATATCCTTTTTCTTCTCATAATTTTCCGGATCGCGAGACAAAATCATGAACACACTTGCCACGGAACTTTCAATCGCCAGGAAGTGGATCATATAACGGTACAGGCCGTCCGGTACCGTGTCGCGTTCCGGAGTGGCGTGCACCATGCACTGGTTGACGAGGCGCAGCTGGTCGACACGGCGGATCATCACATCGGTCTGCACGCTTTGCCCGTCGCGCCCGATGAAATAGTGGTAGAACGGCGTATCCAAATACTTCATGGTCTTCACCCACGGGAATGGTTGGTACGCGTAAATGAAATCCACGTAGAACGTGTGCTCCGGCAGTTGCATGCCGGACTCTCGCACTACGGCGGTACGGTACGTCAGCGCGTGCATGAGAATGTATTCAGCCAAGCCGAAATGCCCAAGATCGTTCCAAGTCAGGCGCTCGCCGGCCTTCATGGCATGTCGGAAGTTCACTACATGCTTGTTGCGTTTGCCAACCTTGTCATACACATAATTGGTGACGAGCATGTCGATCGGCTCGGTGGAATCGGCCTCTTCGCGCAGCACGGCCATGACTTGTTCGAGCGATTCGGGGCCAACCCAATCGTCGGCGTCCACAACCTTCACATACATGCCGCGTGCCGCCGCGATGCCGGTGTTGACGGCCCCGCCGTGCCCCTTGTTCTCCTGGTGGATGGCGCGTACGATGCCCGGATGGCGGGCCTCGAATTTCTGCGCCATTTCCAGCGTGCCGTCGGACGATCCGTCATCCACGATCAGTACTTCGATGTCGTCGTTGCGCTTCGCTGCGATTAATGATATGACGCATCGTTCCAAATATTCGGTCATGTTGTACGCGGGCACCACGAAGGTGAGCGTCTTCTTCTCCTGCATAGTCTTCCTTGGTCGGCCGAGGTGACCTTCCGCGCGCGCGTGGGTCACTGCGTAACGAAACTAACGTAGCACCTTGTTTGCTTCAGGGGAACGGTTTGTGCGCAATAGGCACCCTGAATGGTTCAATCTGCACCTGAAATTTCCCTTAAGGGTACCGTTGTTGACGATTCGTCAGTTTTCGTCGATGTTTATTGGCTGTTGTGCTGCTTACGATTCCTCTGTTGCGGGCACTGTTTAATTCCTGCGTCTGGCATCTGTTGGCGTGGGCTGCGATGCTTGCGGTGACAGGGTGCGGCTGGGTTTTACAACTGCTGTTCGGCTTGTGTGTCTTGGCTTCCGGCTGCGCCTTGTTCGGTGTTCTGTTCAGCGTTCTGCCCGGCTGGGCTTTCCGTATTGTTTTGTGATTGTGCCTCTTTTGCGGCCTTGCGCTCACGTTTCGCGATTTCCTTGATTTCGCGCCTTTCCTGTTTTTCCGTCTCTTTTGTGGCTTTGTCGCTTTCGAAACGCAGTTCCGGCTTGGCTTCCATGCGGCTCAAGCCATGCCAGGCCAGATTCACGATGTGTGCGGCGAGCTGCTCCTTGCTGAGCTTGCGCTGGTCGGCCCAATATTGGCAGGTGTAGACGGTCATGCCGATGAGCATCTGCGCGTAGTACGGCACGCCCTTGGCGGGCAGATGCTGCCGCTTGAACGCCTCGGTGAGTATGTCTTCGACGCGGATGGAGATGTCGCCGAGCAGCGAGTTGAATGATCCCGCGGGATCGGTTTTCGGCGAATCGCGGGTGAGCACGCGGAATCCCTCGGCGTTCTCCTCGACATAGGTGAGCAGTGCGAGGGCGGTGCGTTCGACGATCTGCCGCGGATGCGCCTGCGGATCGGATAGCGCGTTGATGAGGGTGTCGGTGAGCGCGCGCATTTCGCGGTCCACCACCACGGCGTACAGGCCCTCTTTACCTCCGAAATGCTCGTACACAATGGGTTTTGACACTTTTGCGGTGGCGGCGATCTCCTCCACGCTCACTGCTTCGAAACCCTTCGACGCGAACAGCGAACGACCGATTTCGATGAGCTGCTCGCGCCGCTGATACGACGTCATTCTGGATGTGTTAGCCATGCTGTCCAGTTTTTCACGTCCCGTGGATAGCTCCTTGATCGTCCGACCCCCACGTATCGTCCGATTCTGGTGAATCGGACACGTGTGTCATATTGACAATGCTTCATTGCGGCTTTAATATATTTAATAAATAATAAATTTTATTAAAGGGGGTGATGTGGACCGTCTACCAGAATGGTTGGCCAACCTTGCGGAGGAGGATTTGGCCTTCATCAAGAACTTCGTGCTATCGTCAGGATCTCTGAAGCAAATGTCCCAGCTGTATCAAGTCTCCTACCCGACCATGAGGCTCCGGCTTGACAGGCTTATCGAAAAAATACGGTTGAACGACAACGAGACGGAGGATCCATTCATCCTCTTGGTGAAGAGTCTCGCCATCGACGATAGATACGACGTCGACACGGCTCGAATACTCATAGACGAGTACAGAAAGAGAAGGGATGAATCATGAGCTGGACATGGATCGCATTATTGATTGAGATCCTAGGCGTAATCGCCGTATTCGTTCTGGTCTTCCTCATCGCGAGGAGCCTGATTCGCTACGCAAATTCCCTAAAGAAAGGAGGCAGTTCTTCAAAGCAGGCAGCAGAAGACAAAAAAATCACTCTTCATGATTTATAAAAACGTTACCAGATATATCGAAGTCAAAATCGCATTATCGATGCCTTGCATGGCAGAGTATCTTATTCCCCTGGCGAATCGGACATTCGTGGTGCGTCCGCGGGGCGGAGTCGGTGTGTCCGTTGCGCTTTTTAGGCTGGAGTCATGGATACGAATGTGATTATTGCGATTGTCGCTGTTGTCGTTATTGCGGCAATTCTGGTGATTGGTGGTTGGTGGCTCGGTAAGACCCGCAAGAACGCCGTCAACAAGTCCACTGAGGATGCGAAAGCGGCTGCTGATGCCCGTATTGCTGCGGAAGCAAAGTCGGCTGCGGCTGATTCTTCCACGGTGAAGCCGTCCGTTGATTCCAATGTTGATGCAGCTGAAAAAGCTCCGGCTGAAAGTCAGCAGAAGTCCTCAGCTCAAGCTTCCTCTTCCGAAACGGCGGCTCCTGCACCAGCCACCGAAGCCAAGCCCGAACCGGTTCATGAAACCCCCGAAGCCGCTGGCACGCGCATGCAGCGTCTTAAGGCGCGCCTGTCGAAATCCGGCAATCCGTTCGGCAAGGCCCTGTTCAACATCCTCGCCAAGGATCAGCTCTCCGAAGCTGACTGGGAGGACGTCGAAGACACCCTTCTGCTTGCCGATGTTGGCGCGGAAGCCAGCGAACAGCTTGTCGAGGAACTACGAAACGACGCCCGAATCGCAGGCCAGTCCGACCCGGCCGAAGTGCGTGCCGCGCTGAAAGACAAGCTGCTGAAGCTCGTAGGCACTGACACAGATCGCCGTCTCAATGCCGATAAGGAAGGCGCGAACAAACCGAGCGTCATCATCATGGTCGGCGTGAACGGCACGGGCAAAACCACCACTGCGGGCAAGCTTTCCCGCCTGCTTGTTTCCGAAGGCAAGCAGGTCATGCTGGGCGCTGCCGATACCTTCCGCGCGGCGGCCGCCGACCAGTTGGAAACTTGGGGTGCGAAGGTGGGCGTTCCGGTCGTGCGTTCCGACAAGGACGGCGCCGATCCGGCGTCCGTCGCATTCGAGGCCAGCGTCAAGGCCAAGGAAGAGAACGCCGACGTGCTCATCATCGACACCGCCGGCCGCTTGCAGAACAAGGCGAACCTCATGGACGAGCTCGGCAAGATCCGCCGCGTTACCGAAAAGAATCTTCCGGTCGACGAGGTGCTGCTCGTGCTCGACGCCACCACCGGCCAGAATGGCATGACGCAGGCCAAGGTGTTCGCTGAAGCCATCGGCATTACCGGTGTGGTGCTCTCCAAGCTTGACGGTTCCGCAAAGGGCGGCATCGTGATTTCCGTGCAGAAGGAGCTTGGCGTGCCCGTCAAGCTCGTCGGCCTTGGCGAAGGCCCGGACGATCTCGCTCCGTTCGATCCGGAAGGCTTCGTCGACGGCATCCTCGCCTGAGATGATTGCGCTCCTGAGAAAGCCTCCCTGCGTGGGAGGCTTTCTTTTTACCTCCGACCAGTCCTATCTCGCCTATATATGGCAGATACGCTGAAAAAAGGGCTGATATTGGTTTGTCCTGGGAGTGGTGCGCAATCTGAAACAAAACGTGCCAGCCGCTTTATTCCGCCATTTTCGGTTGGCGTAATGGCGAGATGGCGTTACCTTGCTGTAACACGTCGTAACGTTTTCAAAACGCGGGCGGCGTTCCATACCGTTTTGTCAGCCCCATACGATGGGGCCGGAAATGTGAACTCAAAAAGAAAGAAAGAGGAGGGTGACATGGGTCAGCTTGATTCTGGAAATGCCGCGTGGATTTTGACTTCCGCGTCCCTTGTGTTCCTCATGACGCCGGGTGTGGCGTTCTTCTACGGTGGCATGGTCCGTGCAAAGGCCGTGCTGAACATGATGATCATGGAGGCGGCCGCTCTGTCCGTCACAATGGTGATCTGGGTGCTGTGGGGCTGGTCCATCGCCTACGCAGGCACTTCGGTCGGCGGTGTCTTCGGTGATCCGGCCACGGGCTTCCTGCTGAAGGATTCCATGGTTTCCGACGGTGGCGTCTTCACGTCGGCTTCGCTGAACTCCAACAATTACCCGGTCAGCGTCGATGTGGCGTTCCAGTCCGCATTCGCCATGATTACCGTCGCTCTGATTTGCGGCGCTATCGCTGAACGTGTCAAGTACTCCACTTGGATGATTTTCGTCGCGCTGTGGATTACCTTCGATTACGCTCCGCTCGCCCACATGGTGTGGAATGGCGGTCTGCTGAGCGCTGACGGCGCGATCTCCCAGGCCATTGGCGCTGCCGCCCACGATTTCGCAGGTGGTACGGTCGTGCACATCAACGCTGCAGTCGCCGCTCTGGTGATCGTGCTGATCATCGGCAAGCGCAAGGGCTTCGGCACCCAGCCGTTCCGTCCGCACAATGTTCCGTTCGTGATGCTTGGCGCTTTCCTGCTGTGGTTCGGATGGTTCGGCTTCAACGCTGGTTCCGCGTTCGCCGCCAACGGCACCGCAGGCTACGCTTGGGTTTCTACTTCCGCTGCAACCGCCGCCGCAATGCTCTCTTGGGGCTTCACTGAGAAGATCCGTACCGGCCACTACACCGCCATGGGTGCCGCTTCCGGTATCGTCGCAGGTCTGGTCGCCATCACCCCGGCCGCCGATGTGGTTTCCCCGCTGTGGGCCATCGTGCTCGGTGCCATCGCCGGCGTGCTCACCTGCCTCGCTTGCGGCCTGAAGTTCAAGCTCGGCTACGATGATTCTCTCGACGTTGTCGGCGTCCACGGCGTCGGCGGCTTCACCGGCACTGTGCTCATCGGCTTCTTCGGCGAAGGTACCGGCCTGTTCGCAGGCGGCGACTGGAAGCAGCTGGTTGTGCAGCTCCTCGTTGCCCTCGTTGCCATCATCTGGTCTGCTGTTGTCACCGGCATCATCGCCTTCGCTCTGGAGAAGACGATTGGCTGGCGTGTCACCGAAGCTCAGGAAGTCGGCGGTATCGATCTTGCCGATCAGGGCGAACGTGCTTACGATTTTGCTGGTACCGCCAGCTCTGTTCTCAAGGAGGTGAAGTGAGATGAAGCTCATTACCGCTATCATTCAGCCGCATAAGCTTGACGATGTCAAGGAAGCCCTCGCTGCCGCAGGTGTTCACGGTCTGACCGTGTCTGAGGCTAACGGTTACGGCCGCCAGCGTGGCCACACCGAGGTTTACCGTGGTGCCGAATATACCGTGGATCTCATTCCGAAGATTCGCATCGAGGTGCTGTCCGATGACGCCGATGCCGAGACTCTGGTCGGTGTGATCGTCAAGTCCGCCGGCTCCGGCACCATCGGCGACGGCAAGGTTTGGGTTGCCCCGCTTGACTCGGTGACCCGCGTGCGCACCGGCGAGACCGGCTCTGCCGCTATCTGATAATTCATTCGGATAGATATTAAGGCTCCGGGCTCAGGTTCGGTTTATCAATAGACAGATCCCCGTACGTGCTTCGCGCCGTGCGGGGATTTTCATACGATTTTCGAGTCAGATTTTCTGCCTCGGATTTCCCACTTTCGCTTTTTACCTGCTCAGATTAGCTTGCTTTTGCGAAGATTCATAAGGATTTGCTATGACTTCAGCGGTTGATGGTCTTAAACAACGTTTCATGGATATGAGTCAGCCGGATGCCGACGGCGTGTACCGCGATGGTGCGGCGAAGCGAAAGGCCCGTACGGATCTGGCCATGGATTGCCTGACGAAGTTGTGGCAGGAGGCCTGCCGGACGGTTTCTTTTGACGTTCCGCAAGTTGGTATTGGTCTTGGTGCGGTGGGCTCGTTGGCTCGCGGCCAGGTGGGCCCGAGTTCCGATCTTGACTTGGTGGTCATTTATGAGCCTCACGCGTTCACTGACCAGCAGCTCAATGAGCTTGCCAACAAATTGTGGTATCCGATTTGGGATTCTGGTCTTGATCTTGACCAGTCGGTGCGTACCTGCGCGCAGTGCGAGGCGGTCACCGACCATGATTTGCCCGCCGCGATGGGTTGGCTGGACGTGGTGCCGATCGCGGGCGACGCGCAGCTGATCGAATCCACGGCCGTCTCCATTTTAGAGCGTTGGCGTAGGGCCGCCCGTAAGCGTTTGCCCGAATTGTTGGGTTCCGCCAGGTCTCGTTTGGACGAGTTCGGCCGTATGGCGTACGGCAATCAGCCTGATATTAAGGAGTCTCGCGGTGGTTTGCGCGATTCCGTGCTGGTCTCCGCGCTTGCCGCTTCTTGGCTTGCCGACCGCCCGCACGGCCAGTATGACGATGCTGTCGAACGGTTGCTGGATGTGCGTGACTGCACTCATTTGGTTGCCAATAAAGACACGAATATGTTGCTCGCTCCCTATCAGGCGAGGGTTTCGGCGATGTTGGGTTTGGCTGATCCGACGTTGCCGAGCGGCGAGCGTGAGGTGAAGTCGATTGATGATTTGCAGACGTTGCTTGCGCGTGTTGGCCGTCAGATCGCGTTTTCGCTTGATTCCACGGCTTCCCGTGCCGAGCATTCGTTGACTCATGAGAAGCCTCGTTTTGCATTTTTCCAGGTGTTCCAGCCTCGTGGCGGCGGTAAGCGTCAGGCGCCTACGTTTGATGTGGTCGCGCCCGGTATTGCCAAGCATGAGGAGGAGATCGTACTTGCGCCGGGTGCCGATCCGAAGTCTGATCCGTGCCTTGCGTTGCGTGCGGCTGTTGCTGCGGCTGAGTTTTGTCTGCCGATTGCGCCCGGCACGTTGCAGAATCTGAAGTCATGTCCGATTGATGATCGCACGTGGAATGATGAGTCGCGTAGTCTGTTCTTGCGTTTGCTTGCGAGCGGTCCCGCATTGTTGCAGGTGTGGGAGGAGATTGATTTTGTTGATATTCCGGGTCGTTTGATTCCGGAATGGTTGGCGATTCGTAATCGTCCGAGCGCTTCGGCCGTGCATCGTTACACGATTGACCGTCATTCGGTTGAGGTGGTCACGCGGCTTGGCCGTGAAACACCTCGTGGAAACCGTTATGATGATCGGCATTATCAGGCGTTGCTGTTGGCTGGTATTTTGCATGATATCGGCAAGCGTCCGGGGGTTGCCGATCATGCTGCGGAGGGTGCCCGCCATGCGTCTACGGTGTTGAAACGTATGGGTTTTGACCGTGACATTATTTGGTGGGTCACGTTGCTGGTGCGCGAGCATCTTACGTTGTCGGAGTTTGCGACTGGTCAGAATCCTAATGATCCGAATGTCGGCGACGAATTGGCGTCCCGTCTTGACCATGATCCGCTGCTGCTTGACATGCTCTTTGACCTGACTCGTGCTGACGGTTCGTCGTTGGGTGCCACGTCCGGCGAGACTATTTCCAAACAGTACGGCTGGAGCAAATGGCGCGAAACCCTTGTCCGAACCATGTACAACGCCACCCGCTACCACATGTGAGGCCGCGTAGGCTGTGAGCGAATGCCCGGCAAAGCGACATGATTGCCGATGCGGTACCCGCCGCGTCGTCGGAAACCCATTGTTTAAGAAAAAGTGGGGAACATATCACCTTCAGTTCACTTAAGCAAGTCAAAACCAGGGGAATGGGCACCCGTACGAAAGATGTCCCCAAGTTGTCCACTTGGTTATCCCCATTTGGTGGATAACTCGATATGTTTTCCACATAGTTATCCCCAGTATGTGGATAACTCGGGTTTTTTCGGCTTTCTTATCCACAGCGAACCGATTCGCGCGTGTTGGGTGATTTCGATCCTGCCAATGCGGAGATTCCTCCAGAATCTCATCGCAACATCATTCGTGAAGCGGCACAGGTATTATGGTTTTTCCCGGTACACTACACATCGAAGAGCTGGAGAAGCATGGCGGAGAGCAATTCTTGGAACAACGGCCTGAATCAAGGGCAAAGCCGCGGTTTTTCAGGCAATGGCAGCACTTCCGGAACATCCGGAGCGGCTATTCGCGACGCCATCTTCGACCGTGTGCCGCCACATGACGACGCCGCCGAAATGGCGGTGCTCGGCGGCATGCTCATGAGCAAAGACGCCATCGGCGAAGTCTCGCAGATGATCGACATCACCGACTTCTACCAGCCGCGCAACCAAACCGTGTACGAAGCCATCATCAACCTGTTCTCCGCATCGCAGCCCGTCGACGCGGTGCTGGTGGCCAACCAGCTGCTCAAAGACGGCGACCTCGAAAAAGTGGGGGGATCCGACTATCTGCACAGCCTCGTCGCATCCGTGCCGACCGCAGCCAACGCAACCTTCTATGCCGACATCATCCACCAGCGTGCCATCCTGCGCAATGTGATCGCAGCCGGCACCAAAATCGCACAGCTCGGCTACACGGCCGAAGGATCCCAAGCCGAAGACGTCGTCAACCTGGCACAGGCCGAAGTCTACGAAATGTCGACCGGCAAAGTGAGGCAGGATTACGCGCCGATCGGCACCGTCATCACCGACACCCTTGACCAAATCGATCGACTGCAGAACGGCGAAGTCTCCAAGGGCGTACCAACCGGATTCCGCGACATCGACGAAGTGACGCAAGGTCTGCAGCCAGGCCAGATGATCGTTGTGGCAGGACGCCCCGCCATGGGCAAGTCCACGCTCGGCGTCGATTTCGCAAGATCCGCCGCGTTGCACCACAATATGACATCCGTGATCTTCAGCTTGGAAATGAGCAAAAACGAACTTGCGCAACGAATTATCTCCGCGGAAACGAATATTCCGTTGGCAGCCATGCGCCGAGCGGAAGATATTACGCAGGAACGTTGGAATATCCTCAATAATCTGCAAGACAAACTGCAGAACGCACCATTATTCATCGACGATAGTCCGAACATGAGTTTGATGGAGATTCGTGCGAAATGCCGCCGATTGAAGCAGACGAACGATCTGAAATTAGTGGTGATCGACTACTTGCAGCTCATGACTTCCGGCAAGGCCGTGGAAAGCCGCCAGCAGGAAGTGTCCGACTTCTCGCGTGCATTGAAGCTGCTTGCCAAGGAATTGGAAGTGCCGGTGGTGGCGTTGAGCCAGCTGAACCGTGGTCCCGAAATGCGTCAGGATAAGAAGCCGCAGCTTTCCGACCTGCGTGAATCCGGTTCTATCGAACAGGACGCCGACGTGGTGTTCCTTGTGCACAGGCCGGACGCCTACGACAAGGAGGACCGCCCAGGCGAGGCCGACATCATCATGGCGAAGCACCGTAACGGCCCGACCGATACCTTCAATCTCGCGTTCCTTGGCGCATACTCCAAGTTCAAAGATATGCCGCAGGACTATCAGAGCCAGCAGGAGGTATAAGCATGACGTGGAACTCATTCGCAACGCCGTTGATTGGCAAAGCCGTGCGTGCGGCCTCACGCCTGGCGCATGGCGGCGGCAGCGCGTTCCCCGGCAAAATCGTGGAACAGATCGACCCGCAATTCCTCGCACGCACGCTACAGCAACTGCCGCTCGGCGTGGTGCTCGTATCCGGAACGAACGGCAAAACCACCACCACTCGTATGGTGGCAAACATGCTGGAATCGTTGGGATTAAAGGTGTTCACCAATCCGACCGGATCGAACTTCACCCGTGGCGTGGTCTCGTCGCTGCTGGCGGAAGTTTCGCTCGGCGGCAAACTGGACGCCGACATCGCCGTATTGGAACTCGACGAAGCGTACGCGGTGCATTTCGTCAAACAAGTACAGCCCGACTACTGCCTGCTGCTCAACGTGATGCGCGACCAGCTCGACCGTTTCGGCGAAATCGACAATACCGCGAAACTGTTGAGCAAAGCCGCCGAAGCGACCACCGGAACCGTGGTACTCAATCGTGAGGATCCGCGCATCGCACGACTTGCTGACGTCGCCCATACTGAAGATGGTGTGGAAGTGCGCTATTTCGGTCTTGACGGGTCGTTGCGCAGCTTCTTCCCGTCCGACGATGATATGCGCACGACGGTTGATACGGAATCGGCAACTGATACTGAAGCTTCAGTTGGTATTGACTTGTCCGAATCTGCAGAATCGGACGAGAATACTGCGATTAACGATTCCTCGGCAATTGCGAAAACTGGGGGAAATGCAGAAAATTCGAAAAATGCAGAATCTGCGGAACAGTTTCCGGCTGACGTGACCCTGCTTGCCGTAGGCGACCATCGTGCTAGCTTCGGCATCGACGGCGAAACGTACGAAACCGGCGTGAAACTGGAAGGTGTGTACAACCTATACAACGCGGCGGCCGCACTGGCCGTCGTGCGAGCGGTCGTAGCCGACGCGCAGGCAATGTTCCTGCCGTTCGAAGAGAACGTAACCGACGAACTATTGCGACAAGTGGGAATCTCACAGCGCATGATCGATTTTGCGCACGCCACCACGCAAGCCATGATCGACGCGGCAGCCGAAGTCACTCCGGCGTTCGGACGCGGCGAAGTCATCGACGTAAACGGTTCGCCGGTAGAACTGCTACTCGTCAAAAACCCCATGGGATTCCGTCTGTCGCTCGCATCCTTCACTCCCGAAGGCTGCGACACCATGATCGCTATCAACGACGAGTACGCCGACGGTCGTGACATGAGCTGGTTGTGGGACGTGGATTTCTCTTCGCTGCGAGGCACCGGTGTAGCCATGGTTTCAGGTGTACGCGCATGGGATATGGCGTTGCGCCTCGAATACGACCAAGTGCCGGTGAACAGCGTCAACACGGAACTTGAAGAGGCCGTCTCAACGTTCGTGAACGCAAATCCGGGTACCCCTAAGCACATTTACTGCACGTACACGGCGATGCTTAAAACGCGAGCGGCGCTCGGCAAAATCGCCGAAGTCGCCGACGCTGGCGTGGGCAAGTGACGGCGCGCATCCGCACAATCCGGCAAGACGTGCGAAAAACGCATGAAAATAGGTGCAACGCATGAAAACGCAAGAACGTATGAAGAACGTATGAAACGCATGAGGGAGACGATATGAGCCAGGCAATCGACATCGTGTCGCTATATCCGAAAGACATGAACATCTATGGCGACTCCGGCAACGTACTCACCATCCAGCGCCGACTCGCGCTGTACGGCTACGAACCGCACGTGCACGCCTACAATCAGGGCGACGCGTGGCCCGAACACGTCGATATGATTCTGGGCGGCGGCGGGCAAGACACCGGCCAGAAGAAAATCGTCGACGACTTCTTCAAACGCGCCGACCTGCTGCGCTCGCTGGCCGCAGACGGCACCCCCATGCTCATGATCTGCGGCCTGTATCAGCTGTTCGGCGAATATTTCGAAACGGTGGATGGTTCCCGACTTGACGGCATCGGCGTGATCGGCGCGTACACGGTCGGCCAGGAAGTGCGCATGATCGGCAATCTGACCGAGCATTCCGCCGATTTCGGCGACATCATCGGCTACGAAAACCATTCCGGCCAAACCTTCCTGCGCGAAGGCGTGCAGCCGCTCGGCGTCGTCGACGCGGACGGTACCGGCAACAATGGCGAGGATCATACGGAAGGCGCACGCGTCAACAATGTGATTGGCACATACATGCACGGTTCGCTGCTGCCGAAGAATCCCGCGATCGCCGATTTTCTGATCCGTACCGCCGTGGAACGCCGATATGGTTCGTTCGATCCGGTTGCTGCAGGGCAAACGCAGGCGCAGCGTTCGGAACTTGACCGCATCAATACGATTGCCGACAACGCGCGTCGCGTGGCCATGTCACGTCCGCGCTGATCGGCCGCTCGTTTTTTGGGTGAGTTTCGCACGATCTCACTGTCCTGCGTTTTGCGGCTTCGTTTTCGTTTTTCCGTACGCTGTGGGCATACGGCAGCGAACTTTCCGCAGAATTGCGACGATTGACCAGTTTCGTTGACTTTATTTGTGAAGATAATGCGATAGAGTGGGTACTACCATCACCTAAGGAGGTAATCATGGCTGATTTTGATTTTGGTGACGGCCTGCGTAAGGTCTTTCTCGCCGGCGTTGGTGCTTTGGCGACCACGGTTGAGAAGAGCCAGGAAATCGTTGACGATCTCGTCAAGAAGGGCGAGCTGACCGTCGAACAGGGCAAGGCCCTCAATGCCGAACTCAAGCACAAGGTCGCGGAGGTCAAGGAAGCCTCCGAAGCCAAGACTGCAGAGGAAGCCAAGGAAGCGGAGTCTGAAGCCAAAGCCGAGTAACGTTCAATCGTTCCTATCGCCGTCTGCGCGTCGCATCACGTTCAGACGGCGATTTGCTATGCGGAACTTGCACGGCATGCGAAACGTGCGAAAAACCGCGTGCGAATCGCATGAAATACGCGGTACGTAAGCCCCCATGAATCCCACTCATCGTAATCCGACCAACGTTTGCGAGCAGCGATATGTCTTTGAATTCCCCAATCGAGCCGGACGCGGCCCGCCCCGAAAGCGTGGAACCGGTCACACTCTCCGACCGAGTCAACGCGGTGATCCATCCGACGGCGAACCCCTCGCCTGACGCTGCGGCGGCAACGGTAGCCAAATTCGCGGAAAAAACGGGAATGCCGCAATCGCGCAAACAGAACAGCGCAACTTTTACGCAACCCGAAACCATCGGACTGTTTGGCTCTCGCAAAGACTCCTTCTCGCAGCGTTACCACCTAACGCGACGTGGCAAACTGAAACGACTTACGCAAATCGCACAAATCGTCAACCAGTTCGACATTGTGCACGGACTGACACCCATCAAAATGCGTCTCATGCTCGAAGCGCTCGGCCCGACCTTCGTGAAAGTCGGACAGATCCTATCCATGCGATCCGAAATCCTGCCCCAATCGTTCTGCGACGAGCTGTCCAAACTGCGCGCCGATGCCGATCCTATGCCGTACGGTACGGTACTGCAGGTGCTTGAGGACGAATATGGTCGTCCTGTTGGCGAGATCTTCGAACATATCAACGCCACGCCGCTTGGCTCAGCGAGTCTTGCGCAGGTACATCGCGCGAAACTTTCCACCGGCGAGGACGTGGCCGTAAAAGTACAGCGGCCGGGAGTGCGCGAAACCATGGCACAGGATGTGTCCATTATGCGCACCATCGCACGAATAGCCGCCAAAACCATGCACAGTGCGCAAGTAGTCGATCTCTCCGGCGTGGTCGAGGAATTGTGGGACACCTTCGAATCGGAAACCGACTTTTTGATCGAAACCCGCAATTTGGCGGAATTCAAACGATTCTGCGAACGCTACAAATACATGGACTGCCCGAAGCCCTACCCGGAACTGTGTACCGAGCATGTGGTGGTCATGGACTATGTGGAGGGCATCTCCGTTTCGCACCCCAACGAACTTATTGAAGCGGGCTACGATCTGAAGGAGATAGGCACCAAACTTGTGGACAACTATGCCACGCAAGTGCTTGACGAAGGCTTCTTCCATGCGGATCCGCACCCGGGCAACATCATGGTGCGTGGCGGGCAGATCGTGCTGCTCGACCTAGGCATGACGGGTCGGCTTAATGCCAAAACCCGTTCCGTGCTGAAGGACATGATCTTTGCCGTCGCCAAACAGGATTCGCCCGCGCTTGCCGACGGTCTGCTGCGTTTCGCCGGTGCCGAGGCCGATCCGGAGGATTATCCGGCGTTATTGGCCGACTTGGACGTGATCGTCAAGGAATTCGGTACAGTGGATTTGGCCGAGCTGGATATCGCCGCCATGCTCACCGCATTGACGCAAATGGCGCAACGCCACGGCATTGAAGTGCCGAGCACCGTCACCACGGTCGGGCGTGCGCTGGTCACTTTGGAAGGCCTGCTCGACGAGTTCATTCCAGACGTGAATATGATTCAGATAATCTCCGACCATATCGCGGCAAGCACGTCGAAGAAGGATTTCGCCAAGGATGAGGCGAAATCGCTGGTTATCGAAGGTCATCAGGCGCTACACAGTCTGCTCGCTGCTGCCAATGAGCTGAAAGTGGCGTCCCGCATGCTCACGCGCGGCCAATTGCGCGTGAATATGGAGATGGTCGGCTCGCAGGAACCGATTCATCTGCTTGCCAACATGGTGAACAGGCTTACGATGGCGCTGATTGTCGTCGGATTGTTCATCGGTTCGTCGATCGTGTACTATGCGGGCATCAAACCGGTGATTTTCGGTATTCCGATCGTTGGTTTCCTCGGCTATGTGATCGCGTTCATTTTGTCCGTCTGGATCGTGTTCGATATCTACTTCAAAGGACGTTCCAACAAAAAACGGTAGTTTTTTGTGGTTCTTAGCCTCAGTCTCTGGGCTGAATGTGTGTGCTCGACACACTCAAGGTACCGCTACGCGGTCTTCGGGCCTTATCTATGCCCTATTGAGATTTTTATCTTTTCTACTGATATATGTTTTCAGAACCACGAAAGTACCAAATGGGTTTGTACGTTATCGGAGATGACGGACGCTCAACAAACAGGCGATCGCGTATTGCGTAGATGACGGCTTTTTTGTGATTTATGGGCTAATCTCAGAAGAGACAGATTCGATGGCCGCGAACGGTGCGAACCAATGCGAGAGAATGCGCGAACGGCCATGTAAGGGAGGAAAGCCCATGTCCAAATCATTCGTCAATAAAGTGTTGGCGGGCGGTGCGCTCGCCGCAGGTGCCGCAGTATGGGCGATTGCCCCGCGTACCTTCTCCGACAAGCGCCGTAATTACGTGCCGTCCATTCCCGACGTGTGGTACGCGCACCGCGGCCTGCACGACGCAGGTTCCGGCCTGACTGCGCAGTATGCCAATGAAAGCGGCGAATACGTGGCGCTCGCCCGACGTATGGCCATGAAGGCGGGCTATGGCAGTCCCAGCGTGACTGGTGCGATCGCTCCGGAGAACTCGCTTGCGGCGTTTGCCGCGGCCTGCGAGGCGGGTTACGGCATCGAACTTGACCTGCAGATGACCGCCGACGGCGAAATCGTGGTGGTGCATGACAGCGATCTGATGCGCGTCGCCGGAGATCCGCGTCGTGTGGCCGATCTTACCTACGATGAGCTGACCCGTATCCCGCTGTTCCCAACCGACGCCCCTGGTGCCGCCGTCGCCGCACCGTTGCCGGGTTCGCTTGAAAAGCCGCCGCTGGTCACCACGCCTGACAGCGCTCCGGAAGGGTATTTCCAGCATGTGCCACTGTTCGCCGACGTGCTCAAGGTAGTGGCGGGCCGTGTGCCGCTGATCGTCGAATACAAGTTCGACGACAATTCCAAGTGGAATCCGCGCGACGTCGAGCTCATGGAAAAGGGCGACGCACTGCTGCAGGCCTATTCCGGCGCGTACGTGATCGAATCGTTCAATCCGGCCGCCGTCAACTGGTATAAGGAGAACCGTCCGGAAGTATGCCGTGGTCAGCTTTCCTGGTGGCCGCAGGGGGAGGAGAAGCCGTCTGATCCTGCTGCGCTCGCCAAGGAATATGCGGCCGGTGCGTTGATTTTCGACTGGATTTCTCGCCCTGATTTCGTCGCCTACGACTGGCATGGCGGCAACAGCCCGCAGGTGCGTCTGGCTCGTTTCATGGGTGCCGTTCCCGTGTCGTGGACGGTGCGTAGCCGCGATGAGCTCGCCCAGTGCGATGACTGGTTCGACCATCATATTTTCGAGGCGTTCGTGCCTGACGAGCAGTAGAGGTTTTTACATATGATTTCGGCCTGCCACCGCATGATTTGCGTTGTGGCAGGCCGTTTTTATTCGATTTACTTGATTGACTGATTGGGTTGATTCGGTTGAGCTCTGATGCGGTCAGTCGATCACGCCATACAGACGGTCGCCGGCGTCGCCCAAGCCTGGCACGATGTAGCACTTGTCGTTGAGCTTCTCGTCGACGGCGCACAGCACCAGCTTGAACTTGATGGACGGATCGAGGTTCTCCTCAACGAACTTCAGGCCTTCCGGAGCGCCCAGAATGCACACGGCGGTAACATCCTTCGCGCCACGTTCAGCCAGGTAATGCGTTGCTGCGACCAGCGTGCCGCCGGTGGCGAGCATCGGGTCGATCAGGAAGCACTGACGGCCGCTCAGATCGTCGGGCAGACGGTTCGCATACGTGATCTGCTGGGTCGGGTTCTCCTCGTCGCGCTTCATGCCGAGGAAGCCGACTTCGGCGGACGGAATCATCTTGGTCATGCCGTCAAGCATGCCCAGGCCCGCGCGCAGCACAGGCACAATGATCGGCGCCGGGGAAGCGATGTGCTTGCCTACCATCGGAGCGACGGGGGTTTCGATCGGCTTGTCCACGACTTCGATGTCGCGGGTGGCTTCGTAAGCCTCAAGCATCACGAGCTCGGAAACGAGCTCGCGGAACGTGGAGGACGGGGTGTTCTTATCTCGAAGAACGGTGAGCTTATGGTCCACCAGCGGGTGGTTCAAAACATGAATATCCATGATTGCTAAGCGTAGTCCATAATTGCGAAGAAAAGCGCGGGAGCCGGGAAAGGAGTCAAGAAAGACGCTGAAAAATCGTATGAAAAAAGCAACGAAATTTAAGAAGAGGGAAAGCGCCGAACCACGAAAGCGCCTGTCGGCGCAAAGGCCGCTCGCAGCGGCAAAAAATGGAGCCCGGGGCTATGCATGGCCCGGCGCGAATTCCTATTCTACAGATGCTGCAGACCGCACGGTACACCGTGTCGCGAATTGATATTGCGATTGCTGTGCGGCACTTTTATTAGGGGATAAGAGAAGTGGATTGCATTACTCCAGATTGCGCTACTCCAGTTTTCCTCGCCTCCACAGATTCGCCCCATGACGAAAATCCTTGGCGGTGACAAACAGATTGCCGGCCGTGTGCATCAAGCGGGCCGCTTTCGTGCGTGCTTGCTTTTTCGTGGCGTCCGAGCTTTCCGCTTGTACGGCCTCTAAATTCACCGCATCCAAGCGTGAGGTCATATTTCGTGCTTCAATGCGCAATCCCAACGCGACCACGTCGGTGAACGCCGCCGCACGTTCCAATGCAATCGCGAAATCGCCGGTGAATGCGCCCGCCAGAATCGAATCGGCGGTGTGCGCAATGTCATCTTCCGTGGGTGCCTGGTCGACTCCGGCAATTGCCGAAGCGGTAGTTGCGACCGGTTCTCCGACGCGCCACAATCGTGCGATCGACTCACGATTCTTCCGCATCCACGTGCGCAGCACATACAGTCGCCATAGAATGCCCGGCAGCGAATCCGGCTCGGATCTGTTCCATAATTCGGCGATCACGTCAACGCCTTCGCGGTCCACCAGCGTGAGCACGCGTTCCACAAGTTCGGCGTCCTGCGTGTGGTGCACGCGATCCAGCAGCGCGGCCGCCGAGGCGTGGCTCATCTCGTTGATTTGTGCCGGATCGGCACCTCCCGCAATATTGTCGGCCATCATCTGGTCGAGCTGCCCCGGGCGGGCCGGGCGCGGCGATCCAGTGTTGGTGAAACCGGCGGAACGGCTTGGAATAACCGAGCCGGAACCGTAATGCATGTTAGTAGACAATGGGTGAAACCTTTTGAATATCGATAATGCTGGGACCTTGCGGCGTATCGATTATAAACAGCGCTACGGCGGTGCCGGTAGGCATGAACGGCGTTTTGGTGATGAGCTGCTTTGAGAGCGCTTTGCGAGCGCACAGTCCGCGCAGATGGTCAAACATACCCCCGATTACCGGTCGGTGCATGCAGATTGCCGTGGTTTCGCGGGTTTCGAGCGTGAGCTGGATCTGCTTGAGGAACGCCAGCCATGCGATGGTCGGGTGTTCGGCGAAGGCGTCTTCCGTGAGCGCGTCGATGTGTTCCATCGGGCGTTCGGTCTGCCAGCTAAGCACCTGCAGTGTTTCCTGACAGCGTAGCCATGGTGAGGTTGCGAGGCGGGTTGGGTTGTAGCAGGCAAGTTCGCGTTTGAGTGCGAATGCCGCGGCCGCGCCTTTCGGAGTGATCGGCCGGTTCGCGTCGGTGCCTTTCCATGATTTGCGCGATTCAGCCTTGGCATGGCGTACGATCAGCAGATTCTGCGCGGTCGCGGCACCCTCCTGTACGCGGTCCACGAAGATGGCGAGGGTGTCTTTATCGGTGGAATGTGTGAGGATTTTACGTGCTTCACGCACGGAAACCCACACGATATCGTTGATTTCGCCTACATCTGCGCGATGCACAGGGCCGAATGCGTCAAGCAGATGTTCCGCATCATCTCCGGAAATCGGTTGCGCCATCCAATACAACGTGTGCTTGGTGTCGACGGTGCGATCGTGTGAATGTCGGGTTTTTTTGCCTTCTTCGGACAGTGGATATTCGACTTCGCACAGATACGGGCCGAGTGCGATGGGAACGCCTGTCTCCTCGCCGATTTCTCGCACTGCGGCATGACGATGCGATTCGCCCTGCTCAAGTTTGCCTTTCGGCCAGCTCCAGTCATCGTATTTTGGTCGATGTACGATGCACACTTCAATGTTGTTGAGTTGTTCTTTTGGAGATTTCTGTGCTGCAATAGCTGGATTTTCAGCAATTTCGCTACCGGTTTTCCACCGCCATACAATACCCCCGGCGGCTTCTACGACACGTCTCATGTTCTCGCTCATATCTTTCATTGTAAGTGGTAGGCGCGGTTACCGTTCATGATTGCGCAACGAAAATGGCCGACCCCGCAATTGCAGAATCGGCCATTTTTGCGAAACTTAGTGCCTTGCCGGTCGGCGCGTATGCTTCTTGATGAGATATTCCTGGGAATCGACCAGCGGGCGACCCTCCTCATCCTTCGCATGACGCACGTAAGTGCCGTCGGCTGCCATGTGCCACGAGGTGGTGGAATCGGCCATCTGCAGATCCACGTACTTGATCAGTTCATCGACCTGCTCCGGAGCGGTGATGCGCACCAGCGCTTCGACTCGACGGTCGAGATTGCGGTGCATCAGATCGGCGGAACCGATCCACACTTCCGGACCTGCGGCCGGGCCTTCACCGATCTGTGGACCATCGGAGTTCGCGAATGCGTAGATACGGCTGTGTTCGAGGAAACGACCCAGAATGGAACGCACGCGAATGTTCTCGGAAAGTCCCGGAACACCCGGCTTGAGCGCGCAGATGCCGCGTTCCACGATGTCGATCTTCACGCCGGCTTGGCTTGCACGGTACAGTGCGTCGATGGTCTTCTCGTCAACGATGGAGTTGACCTTGATCTTGATCCATGCTTCCTTGCCTGCGCGTGCGGCATCCTCTTCGCGGCGGATGCGCTGAATCAGGCCGGAACGTACGGTACGCGGCGCCACCAGCAGACGGTGGAAGCTCGACTTCGGAGCATAGCCGGACAGCTGGTTGAACAGGCGGGTCATATCCTGACCGACCACCGGATCGCACGTCAGCAAGCCGAGATCGGTGTAAATACGGGCGGTCTTCGGGTTGTAGTTACCGGTGCCCACATGGCAGTAGCGGCGCAGGCCGTCGGCTTCCTGACGCACCACAAGGCTCAGCTTGCAGTGGGTCTTCAGTCCCACGATGCCGTACACCACGTGCACGCCTGCGCGTTCCAGCTTGCGTGCCCATGCGATGTTGGCGTCTTCGTCGAAGCGTGCCTTGATTTCGACCAGTGCCAGCACCTGCTTGCCCGCATGTGCCGCGTCGATGAGCGCGTCGATGATCGGGGAGTTGCTGGACGTACGGTACAACGTTTGCTTGATGGCGAGCACCTTCGGATCCGCCGCAGCCTGCGCTAGGAACGCCTGAACGGAGGTAGAGAACGAATCGTATGGGTGATGCAGGAGGATATCGCGTTCGCGAATCGCTGCAAAAATGTCTTGCGCGCGGGACGACTCCACCTCAGCAATCTGACGATTGGTGGTCGGCACGAACGAACGGTACTTCAAGTCCGGACGGTCGATGCCGCCAAGTTCGAAGAGCACGGTCGCATCGAGCGGTGCCGGCAGACGGTACACCTCATCGGCGCTGACACGCAGCTGGTCGGCGAGCAGTTGGGAAAGGAACGGGCTGGTCTCGTCGGAAATCTCAAGACGGATCGGCGGTCCGAAACGACGGCGCAGCAGCTCCTTCTCCATGGCGTTGAGCAGGTTCTCTGCATCATCCTCTTCCACGTCGATATCTTCGTTACGGGTGACGCGGAAGGAACGTGCTTCCTTGATGATCATGCCTGGGAACAGGGATTCCAAGTGCGCGATGATCAGATTCTCCATGGTGATGAAGCCGTAGCGCACGTCGGTGGCATCGTCGTCGGTCATGTCGTCGACGGGCACGAGACGGTTCAGGTTTCCAGGAATCTTCACTCGTGCGAAGTGGGACTTGCCGGAAGCTGGATTCTCCACGAGCACAGCGAGGTTGATGGAACCGCCGGAAATGTACGGGAACGGATGGGCCGGGTCCACGGCGAGCGGCGTCAGAACAGGGAATACCTGCTGACGGTAGTAGCGAGACAGGCGCTCCTGCTCGGCTGCGGTGAGCTTGTCCCAGCTCAGAAGCACGATCTGTTCCTTCGCCAGGTCGGGAAGAATGTGATCGATCATGTAGTGCGCGTGCTCGTCCTGCAGGCGGTGCGCCTGCTCGCTGATGGCGCGCAGCTGCTGCCTTGGGCTCAATCCGGAGGCTGCCGTCACGGCGATGCCGGTGTCGATGCGGCGCTTCAGGCCTGCGACGCGAACCATGAAGAACTCGTCGAGGTTGTTCGCGAAGATCGCGGCGAAGCTTGCGCGTTCAATGATCGGCAGGTCCTCGTCCTGAGCGAGTTCGAGGACGCGCTTGTTGAACTTCAGCCAGCTCAACTCGCGGTCGAAGAAGCGGTCGTTCGGCAACGGCTCTTCGCCGGCCTGAAGCTCACGCTTATCGTTTTTATCGGTCTCGGCGATATGCTCAGCTATCTGGCTGCGCAAGATCGCCTTTGAGGGTGCGTCAAAAATCTGTGCCATACTTTCCTACTTTATCCTTAAGTAGCGGGACATGCCGTCAAAAGCGTCAAAATTTAGCAGGAGTTAACATTCGTTCGTTCGTATGCAAAATAAAGTGTCGACACGCCGTCTTTTTGCAGCAAACGCACGCAATCAAACAAACACGCCGCGCGTTTCGCACATGATGAAACATTTTCGTGATTCTTGCGATCGCAAAGCAACAGTTGCGATAAATAGGGAACATCAGCCGATTTCGGTTTGCGATTGCCGGATTGCTGAGCATAATTACAAAGTACAAGAACAACTTAAGAGCAGAGCCCACAAAGAGTGTATGGCCAAGATAGGTCGTTACGTTGGACGGGCATTGGATAGACTTACCGTTACGACGATGTTGTTGTGCAGAGATTCTGCTTTTAAAGTTTCTTGCAAGGAAGGCCCGCTTCGGCGGGTCTTCCTTTTTGTTTTTTTTTTAAGCGTGCTGGCATGTGTCCGTCCCGTTTTCCGAAGGGAATCAACAGACGTGGATACTTGATGCCCTGTGGATAGCTGTGGATGACACGCCGTGGTTGTGGATAACTAGCGTCCTCCGACCACAGGGCCGGTTCGGCTTGCGATGGTATGCATCGGGACTTTTCAATCGACGGTATGAGTAACGCAACGTCTTTTCCTAATATGCCTCCGGTACCACTGCCGTCGGGCGGACTGATGCCGGTCGCGAGCTCGGCCACATCGCGATCGGCACCTCCGGCGCAGCGCAGAACCGTCTCTCCGCAACGGTTCTATACGTCACCTGGATTAGTCCAAGGCGGAGCGACACCGGTCGGCGCGATGCCTGGAACGTACGGCATGGTTGTCGAGCGTGGCCGTACGGTGCGAGAACAACGCTGCGATGTGAGCAATGTGGTAATCGTTGACTCCGTGGTGGCGGGAGTGGGAGCGAGCACCCTGGCGGCCATCTTGGCTCGTGAGCTGAACGAGCGTGGACTCAAATGCGTACTTGTCGATGCCGATCTGCAAGGCGGAGGCCTTGACGTGCTTCTCGGCGTGGAAAACGAGGACGGCTCGCGACTTGGGGAAATCAGTGCACCGCTTGGCACCATCGACGGCAAGGCGTTGCTGCGGGAGCTGCCAGTCTGGGATGGCGTACCACTGCTGTCCTGCGATCCCTGGAAAACCGAAAATCCGCAATCCTGGGAAGTGCAGGCATGCATTCGTGCGCTATCGCAGGTACGTAGCGCGGTCATCGTCGACATGGGGCAATGGAACGGACTGCAAGATCTGACAGAACTACGACAGGCCATCCGCATCACCGTGGTCGAAATGACGGTACTTGGCCTTGCCCGTGCCAAAGCGAACATGCAGTCGCAACGTAATCTAAGCGATCCAATCGGAGAACACGATGCCGCAACGCAGGAACGGGAGTTTCTTGTAGGCATGCAACCGCGCGGAACCATACGCGACCATGGTGTGACGGCGGTCGAGGAAGCGGCGGAATATCTCGACTGCGATATCACCGCGTTCATCACAACGGACGCCAAACTTTGTAGCGAACTGTTGGAAGGGCTCGGACTTCGCAAACCTAATCGTGCGAACGCAAAAGCCATCGCAACGCTGGCTGATCTCATTCAGGAGGCATTGGGAGAAAAGAGCGTCAACCATGGAACTCGGCCCGCTTAGCGACATCGCATCCGAACCGGGCGTCACCGACATTGCGGTGACCTGCGACGGCACCGTATGGGTGGATTGCGGCCAAGGGATGCGGCCGTACGCGTTGCGTGTGCCATTCGCCAATCCGCAAGCCATACGCGATTTCGCCGTACGATTGTGCTCGCAGCTCGGCAGAAGGCTCGACGACGCATGCCCGATAGCCGACGCCTCCACCGTGGAAGGCGTGCGCGTGCACGCGGTTATCGCACCGCTCGTTCCACAAGGTGCGGCCATCAGCATACGATTGCCGGACGCGGTTGCTCCCAGTCTGGAATCCTTGGCGAAAAACGGCATGTTTCCAAGCAAATGGATGCCTTTGCTGGAAGGATTCGTGGAACGCAAGGCTAGCGTGCTTGTGACCGGTGGCACCGGAGCTGGCAAAACCACTCTGCTCAAGGCAATGCTCATGCGATGTGCGCCGGGGGAGCGCATCATCACTGTGGAAGAGGTGCGCGAACTTGGCATGCTCGACCACGACAATCGCGTGTCGCTGGTGACGCGAGACGCCAACATGGAGGGCAAAGGTGCCATAGGACTGTCGCAATTGATATGCGCGACATTGCGAATGCGACCTGATCGCATTGTGGTGGGCGAATGCCGAGGCGGAGAAATCGTGGACCTGTTGCGCGCGCTGAATTCCGGGCATCGCGGAGGTATGACCACCTTGCATGCCAACCAAGTAGCAGCGGTCCCTTCGCGACTGGTGGCATTGGGACTGCTTGCCGGGTTGAATCCGCAGGCTACTTCGGCGCTTGCTCAAGACGCATTTGACGTGGTGCTGCATGTGGGTCGGGTGGGAGGGCGTCGGCGCATCACGCAAATCGGGCGGCTCGAATTTGCGGAAGGCAAACTGCGTGGAAACCTGCTGTCCGGATGGAACGGCAGCCAAATGCGGGCCTCTCAGCAGTGGCCCGATTTCGTACGTGCATGGAGTCGTTGAATCGAGGTGGATGGATGGGAAGTCTTGGCGTTATCGCCGCGATATTGTTCGGACTGGCCGTATGGCTATGGCCACGCCGAAACACATACGATGTAGGTGAACGAACGGGAGATGGTCCGGGGTGCGCAGTCGGTCGATGGAGTGAGGAACATGGCGGGAAGCAGGGATTGAACCCCGAAGGAATCGACGACTTGAATGAGTCGGCGAGCGCATTGCCCGCCATCGGATGTATGGCATGTGTGGCGTCTCTGCGAGCCTCCGTGCGTAGCGGAGCCACATTGGTGCAGGCGTTCGAAGAACTTGGAGGAACGCCGTTCGCCACGGCTGAACTCACCAGACTGCGCATAACCATGGTGATCCGCAGTCGATGCCCGCCCAACGAGCAATCCGGGAGATTCGGGCAATCCGGCCAAGTCGAACGACTGAGCGGCGAGTTGTATGCGGCCTGCCAGCTGAGCCTGACGCTCGGATGCGAAACTGGCCGTTGCCTGCAGGCGGTGGCTGAATCATTGAAACGGCAACGATTATTGGATGATTTGCGTTCCAACGCGTTCGCCATGCCCAAGGCGACGGTGAAACTCCTGATGGCGTTGCCGCTGCTCACTGTGCTCTTGGGAGAAGGTATGGGCGCGCATTCATTGGCTTTCCTTGTTTCAGGTGTCAAAGGCTTGGCATGTCTCGGATTTGCTCTCTGTTGCTACACATTCGGACTTATCTGGATACGTGCGTTGATGCGGCAGGATGATATGAAAGGAGCCATGTGATGACTGGCTTATGGATGCTGACGGCGGTGGTGTGCGCGGCTGAGGCGATATGGCTGAAGCAGTGGAGGCCGGTTCGCGCGCCTTCTGACCTTGCGCTCGCCGAGCGAATGCGGGAACTTCCTCTGCCGTTGATATTAGAGATGCTCAGCGTCGCCATACGGCAGGGATCTTCCATTCCACGTGCGCTGATTGCTGTGGGAGATATTGCGGCAGGAGAATTCGGCGCGGGACTACGATCGGCCGGAGAACAGTTGAACAAAGGTGTTTCCTGGGATGATGCGTGGCCGGATCATGGCGATCTTGCGGTAGTACGCGATGCGTTCGCCTCCTCATGGCACAGTGGCGCCTCTCCAGTGGAACGTTTGGAAACAGCCGTCGAACAATTGGATTGGGATGAGCGCGCGCAGATCGAACAGGCTGCGGCGAAATTGTCGGTTCGTCTGTTGTTGCCGACCGGATTGTGTTTTCTTCCCGCATTTGTTGCGGTTGGAATCATTCCGTCCGTCATGTCGTTTGTGCAATGACGATGTGCGCGTAACGATAGCGGAAAAGCGGGGAATGTCGAGATCCGATAATTCACGAAGTTTTGTGGATAACTGTGGATGACACGCCGAGGGTGTGGATAACTTACGTCCTCCGACCACAACCCCGGAAAAACGTTCCTGCGAGCGTGATGATGCGCAACACTGGGTGCACTCGGCCGTCCGGCCGGGGTTGTTCGAACGAAAGGAACGCCATGAACAACGTAACGCCAATCAAAGTCGATGGCTTGCTAGGCCTGATGGGCAGGGCAGGGCAACGGCTGCATGCCATGCGGGAACGGGCCGACAAGGCGATATGCCTGTTGGATGCGCGTATGCGCACGCTGACCGCCGAACCGGAAGAAGGCGCCGCCACCGCCGAATATGCGGTGGTGCTGGTTGCCGCCACCGGATTCGCAGCCGTTTTGGTGGGCATTATGAAATCCGATGCCATCAAAACGCTGCTGACCAACATCATCAAGAAAGCGCTGAGCGTCGGGTGATTCATGCTGAGGCAATGGTGGAAACGCCATACCGATGATGCCGATGAGGGAGCGGCCACCGCGGAATTCGCGGTGGTGCTCCCCTGCGTGGCGGCGGTGGCGATTTTGGTGTTGTGTCTGGGGCGCGCATCCGTGGTGTCGATGAACTGCCAGGATGCGGCCGCGGCCGGTGCGCGGGCCTTCGCGGTTGATGATGCCGGCGGCGAATCGAAAGCAAGGGCTGCTGCTGTGGCTGCGGCCGGCGATTCGGCGACAGTACGGTTTGACCGTGGTGCGGATTTCGTCACCGTTACGGTGCAATGCCCTGTAATACCTGACCCAACCGGTGTGCTTCCCGCACGGGTCACAGGCAAAGCGACCCGCTACTTCTAGCGCCTCGCCTTGTGTCTGCGTGATGCGGGGCTGCTGGGGTGTGGGCTATACGTGGGTCTTCGGTGTCGAAAACTTGCAAGCACGACATGCGAAACATGCCGTGAAACACTGCTGGAGAGCATCCGATGGATGCGAATCAGAAAGGAATGTATGATGTGAAACGCTTTGTGAAACATTGGTTTGCTTGGATTCGCCGATCCGATGAAGGTTCGGGAACCATATCCGGTGTGGCGCTGATCGCGGTGACGGCCATAATGCTGAGTGCGGTCGCGTCGGCAGGCAATCTGTTGCTTTGCCTGCATCACGCGCAGAATGCGGCCGACCTAGCGTCGGTGGCGGCGGCCAACGCGCTATATGGAGGCTCTGCCGACCCCTGTTACGTGGCGGAACGTACCATTTACGGTAATAATGCGACGATCGGATCCTGCACGATAGAAGGTGAGGATGTGTTGATCGAAGCGCAGATCGGTACGCAAGTGCCATTCGTATCCCACGTCAGCAAGCGGTCGAGAGCGGGACCGATCGTCTGCGAATAAGTATCGCCTGGAAAAGCGTCTCATGGCGGAAAATCGTCACGCAAAACGTGGTCATCTGTCTGGAAAGCCGTTCATATGTGGCGTGTGACGCGAATTGCGATTATCGTACTGAAGTATGAGCGAAACGTCCTGTGTGAATGCGACCGTTGCCGTTGTCGGCAATCCGACGTCGAACAAAGGCAAGGGCGCTGAAGTCGGCAATCAGGTGAT
The DNA here is from genome assembly GCF_040095915.1 of Bifidobacterium hominis. Classification (NCBI taxonomy): domain Bacteria; kingdom Bacillati; phylum Actinomycetota; class Actinomycetes; order Bifidobacteriales; family Bifidobacteriaceae; genus Bifidobacterium; species Bifidobacterium hominis. The sequence continues at coordinate 220,231 of NZ_JBBMFR010000003.1, forward strand.
CGGTCTGCTGCGGGAAGCCGGGCGCAAGCATGGCTTCAACGTTATCGATGCAACCGGTGAGAGTTTTGAAGGCTCTTTGCTGAACGCCAGAAACCGTAGAGACGAATATGACTACTTGGTGGTGGTCGGCGGTGACGGCATGATTGCGCTCGGCGCCAATGCCGTGGGCTGCTCCGGCAAGCCGCTTGGCATAGTGGCGACGGGTTCTGGCAACGATTTCGCGCGTGGACTTGAACTGCCGGTCAATCGTGTGGAAACCGCTGTCGATGGCATTGTCGGCGCGATTGTTCGCGGCACGCATATTGACGTCGATATGGGCTTGGCCACGTCGTTGCAGGGTGGATATGCCGTCGATTCCAGCACCGGTGATGAGTTGGTCGGAGATTCGGATGTGCCATTGCATCCGGCGGTCAATCGCTTCTATGCGGGCATGCTCTCGTGCGGTTTGGATGCGAGCATCAACGACCGTGCGAACCACTCGCGTTTGCCGAACGGTTCGTTGCGTTATTTCGCGGCCGTGCTTGTGGAATTGACTCATATGAAGCAGTACGGGTACCACGTCAAAGCCACGTTGGCCGATGGCACGGTGGAAGAGAAAGACATTATCTCGCCGCTGCTCACGGTGGCAAATTCGCGGCATATCGGTGGTGGCATTGAGGTCTCGCCGTATTCGCGGTTCTCTGATGGCTTGCTTGATTTGGTGTGGCTCGACCATGTGCCCAATGTCGCCGAATGCGCGGATGCGGTGGCGCGCGCCTACAGCGGCAAGATCCTCGGATGCAAAGTGTTTGGCTGGAAGCGTGTGCGCGATATCGAAATCACCCGCGCGCAAGAGGGTGACGAGCCGCCGGTCTTGATGGCGGACGGCGAATATGTTGGTCGCCTGCCTGTCAAGGTCGTGGCCCAGGGGCGTGCGTTGCGTGTGCTCGTGCCGCCGGCCGTGGTGGAAAGCCAAGCTTCCAATACCGAGGAAAAAGTGCTGGAAATCATCAAACGAGACCATCGCGACCCGATTACCGGCGAATTTCTTCAGTGATCTTCAGCGACGTGCGGTGATCTGCAGTGTGACAGCAGCCAGCGTGTGCTGTTGCGTGACATCAAATATGTCGTAAGTAATTTCTTGTCGATAATAGAAATCCGATATTCGTGAGAATTGCATCTTACGAATACCGGATTTTCTGTAATTAGCGAATGGCGTAATTAGCGAATGCTGTAACTAGCGAACGCGGATTGGGATTAGGCGGCGACTTTTTGGCGGGCGATGGCCTGCTCGTAGTCGCGGGTGCCCTTGAAGACTTCCTGCAGCCACGGGTTGACGTGCTGCTTCTTCGCACGGTACAGGATGTAGCCGAGTGCGAGCACGTTGGCCACGAGTGCGATGATCGACACGGTCAGATTCACGTTCGGATTGTTCACCGACTGCACGGCGAACTTGGACTCATCCTGGAACATGGGGAACACTTGCGCGAACATGCACCAGATGGCGAGCGTGTTGGCGCGGTTCTGAATCCAGCCGCCCTTGTTCCAGAAGAAGTTTGCCACGGTCGGGGCGAGCAGCAGCGCGAGGCCGCAGTACCAGGAGTGGGTTGGCAGGCAGTTGTAGGTGTAGCAGAAGTTCCAAATATCGTATGCGACGATGAACACCCAGGTCATGTCGGGCCAAAGCATGTCCTGCTTCTTCTTCGACACGTAAATGCCGAACCAGCCGGTCATGCAGGCGATGTTGATCAGGCCGGCAACGCCGTTGAACACGTTGTGCCAGCCGCCATACAGCGTCACGCCTTCGGTGGAAACCCACGTGGTACCCCAGGCGCGAATGGCGGATTCGAAGTCGGAGACCACGGCGATGAGAATGTTGATGGCCACGATCACGAACGGGAAGCATTTGAACCACTCGGACTTGCCGATCTTGCCCCACTTGTATTTGAGCGCCATGAAGCCGATGCAGCCCGCGGTGGCAGCATACAGTTTGGCATAGTGGAACCAGCTGGTCATATGAACGTAGGTCGGGTTGTTGAGCGCCCACTCGGCGCCCATAGCGGCGGCCGCGTAAATGGTGATGAAGTAGATGGTCAGAATGGCCGGCACGATCAGGAACGCGACCACGCCACCGGTTTTGGTGCGGCGGGCCAGCTCATTGGCACCGATGAGGCAGCAGAATACGAGGATCCAGCCGATCCACTGGTATACGGCGGTGTCGCCATAGACTTGGAACAACATCGCTTTTCCTTTCTCTCGACACGCATGTGCGCGCGGGTTGATTCCGCGTTTACATGTATTCGTTCAGGTGCAGCGTCTGCGCTGCGACCTGTCTGATGACGGTGTCTTCAATGTCTGGGTGCAGTCTGATCAGCGAAATCAGTCCAACGATGAGCGTGTAGAACGTCTCATGTTCGTTGGAGATGGGCATGCCATGCAGTTTTTCGAAATCACGTACGGTTGAACTGCAGATGTATTCCGCAATGCGATCGGCCACGAGGTCGATGAATTTGATGTACAGTCCCGCGTTGCCGTCTTCGATCATGCGCTGGCTGAACGGTCCCTCATCGGCGATGAGGGACCGGGTCAGTCGCACCACGTCGTCGAGCGCTTTCGAAATATTGCCGACTTCGCGATTCGCGTTCCACTCTTCCAAGTGTGTGATGACTTCGTCGATAACGTCGTCGAGTACGGCGTCCGCGACTTGGTCCTTGTCTTGGAAATAGTGATAGAAGAGAGATCTGGTCATGCCGACGCGACTTGCGATGTCGCTGATAGTGACTTTAGAAAAGCCCTTTTCCAGGCAAAGTTCGCGGGCTGCGTGCACGATTTGCGCACGGCGTGCGTCTCCGACTGTCATCGCGGAAGCGTTGTGCTGTCCGTCCATGGCTCTCTCCTTCGCTTGAGTGGCGTCTCTCACCTACGCGACACGTTGACACTCTGTCAATTTCTTGACTGTCCCCAGTCTAAACCTGAAATTGACACTCTGTCAATTTTGGAATGTCGGTGTTGCTGTATCCAGCTTAAACTCCATCGTGAGCCTTTTCTTTCGGGACACGCGCCCACACCTGCGCGAGTATGCGGTTCGACGGTTTTCGGCGCCCGCACGTGTCGTAATTAATCGGTAGCCTAGTGGCACTACTGCGGAAGGAATTGCGATGGCACTGGCACTCTATAGAAGGTATCGTCCCGACACGTTCGACGGCGTGATCGGTCAGGACCAGGTCACGGTTCCGTTGATGCGCGCGCTCGACGAGAACAAGCTCACGCACGCCTACCTGTTCTCCGGTCCGCGCGGTTGCGGCAAAACCAGTTCCGCCCGCATTCTTGCACGGTGCGTCAACTGTGCGAAAGGTCCGACCTCGCATCCGTGCGGTGAATGTGAAAGCTGTAAGGATCTCGCTACGGGCGGTCCCGGTTCCATCGATGTGGTGGAAATCGACGCGGCTTCGCATAACGGCGTGGACGATGCCCGCGAACTGCGTGAGCGCGCTGGTTTCGCTCCGGCCCGCGACCGCTACAAGATCTTCATTCTCGACGAGGCCCACATGGTCACGCCGCAAGGTTTCAACGCGCTGCTGAAAATCGTGGAGGAGCCGCCGGAGCATGTGATGTTCATCTTCGCCACCACCGAACCAGACAAGGTGATCGGCACCATCCGCTCGCGCACCCACCATTACCCGTTCCGCCTGGTGCCGAAGGAGGTCATGGGACCGTACCTCGAGCAGATCTGCGAAGACGAGCATATCGAGGCCGAGCCGGGCGTTCTACGTCTTGCCATGCGTGCCGGCGGCGGTTCCGTGCGAGACACACTTTCCGTGCTTGACCAGCTCATGGTTGGTGCGGTTGACGGCAGCATCGCATACGATTCCGCGGTTGCGTTGCTCGGTTTCACGCCCGACGCCCTGATTGGCGAGGCCGTCGACGCCGTTGCCGACAAAAACGGCGAAGCACTGTATGGCGTGATTCAGAAGGTTGTGGTCGGCGGTTTCGATCCCCGTCGATTCGTTGAGGATTTGCTTGCCCGGGTGCGCGATTTGCTGGTGCTCACGTTGGGTGGAGCGCGCGCGGAAAGCGTGCTTTCCGACGATGCGGCCGCCGAGAACGTGGATGATTTGCGTCGTCAGGCTTCCGCTTTGGGATTATCCGCGTTGACGCAGATGGCTGACACGATCAATGCGACGCTTGCCAATATGACCGGTGCGATTTCGCCGCGCATGCGACTGGAATTGCTTGCCGCGCGCTTGCTGGCCGGGCGTGAGGAAGGGGTGGCTGCCGTTGCGTCATCTTCCGGTATGCCTGATTTTGCTGGCGATTCCGAGGCTTCTGCCGCTGCAGAATCGCTGCGTGGATCCATGACCGGCTCGCGTCGCCGTGCGGCGAGACGTACCGCCGGCGTTCAGCCACAGGATTCCGCATCGGCAATTGATGCTTCTTCCGCGCCTGTGAAACCGGCTGTGCAGCCGTCTGCGGCGCCGATGAATCCCGCCGACGCCGTCGCTTCCGGTGTGGCTTCCATGCTTGCGGATGTTCAGCAGGCGATGAATGCGACGTCTTCCGTCGCGGCCGCTGCGCCTGCCGCGGCTCCGGCGCCTGCGGCAACTTCCATACCTGCTCCAGTACATGACGACCGCACCCCCGACCAGAAGTGGGATGCTTTGGTGGCCGCACTTCCTGAGGATGTGCGCGGTTATGTGAACCGAGAAAAAGTGCCTCGTGTGCTGTTGCGTGGTGACAGCTTGTGGATCAAATTCGACAAGGCGCTCAGCAAATACGCGTTCGCCAAGGGCGTGGCGAAGGAGTCGGTGGAAGGAACCACCGAAGTGGTGAAAATCGTCCGTGCCGAAGTGCATAAGGTGTTTGGCCCGAATGTCACGCTTGCCCCCGCCAAAAAGCTGGCGGACGGTTCCGAATCGGTGCCGTGGAGCAAGCTTAGTCCGGAAGAGCAAAGCAAGATCAACGTGCAGCTGGCGCAGGAGCGACTCAAATCCGCAACACTGCTGACGGCGAATCTTGGCACCGCCGCAAGTCTTGAATCCTCCGGCAAAGAACCGGCAGACGAGGGCGCGCAGAAAACCGAGAATGGCGGTAATGCAGAGGATTCTAACGATGAGGAGGGTCACCGAGCCGTTGCGGACGCAACCGCCGAAAACGATCCATGGGCGGTCTCACAGCAGACCGCAGTAGTCCCATCGCAACTGGATGACGATCCGTGGGCCGTGCCAGCGCAACAGGTGCAACCGCAATCGGTGATCGCAAGCGGCGTCAACGACGTGAAAGCGCCGGAGCAACACGTGAAACATGTGGCCGTTCCCGATACCAGTGATAACGTCGATCCGTGGGCCGTGCCAGCGCCGGTACCGCAGCAGCCGCCGGTGGACGACGATCCTTGGGGTGCCCCCATGCCAGTTCAGGCAGGGCCGGCGGACGCTATGTCCGTGTCAACGGAATCTGAAACGGCCTCCAAGCATGCCAATCATCAGCATCGCGCACCTCGGCAGGAAGCGGCGTCTCAGCAAAACCAGCCGAACGCCGACCCATGGAGCCAACAGTTCTCCACGCCTGCGCAGCCAACACCGCAGGTCGCCGCGGAAGATGACGAATATTCCATGAGCGACGAATCGATCGGAGCATCCAACGCGTTAAGCGTTGACGATTTGACACGACTATTCGAAGTGAAAAAAGTCGAGGATTTCGGCCCCGACGACGCCAAAAACCCGCGCAACATGCAGCAGAAGAAGAATCTCGACGATTAGCGGCACAATCGCGAATCCTACGGGAATGACCGCGAATCTTACGGCAACCAAGGAAAGGTGAACCATGGCACTGGCCTATGACGGCGCCATCCAACGACTGATCGACGCATTCGCGCACCTGCCCGGCATCGGGCCGAAAGGCGCGCAACGCATCGCCTTCTACCTGCTCAACGCATCCGACGAGGAATCGCAGACCCTGATCGACGCCATCACCGAAGTCAAGGAAAAAATACGATTCTGCGATGTTTGCGGCAACGTGTGCGAAACCAGTCCATGCCCGATCTGCGTCGATCCGCGCCGCGACCATAGCGTGATTTGCGTGGTCGAAGAACCGAAAGACGTGATGAGCATCGAACGCACACGCGAATATCGCGGCCTATACCACGTGCTCGGCGGCGTCATCAATCCGATGGCCAACGTGCAGCCAAGCGACCTCAACATCGCCAAACTCATCGAACGGCTCAAAGACAGCGAAGTCACCGAAGTGATTCTCGCGCTCAATCCGAACGTGGAAGGCGAGGCGACCACCAGTTTCCTTTCGCAGCTGCTGTCGCAAACCGACATCAAGGTCACGCGCTTGGCGAGCGGTCTGCCGGTCGGCGGCGACCTCGAATATGCCGACGAAATCACGCTCGGACGTGCGTTGGCCGGGCGTCGTGCGGTCTGACATCACATTCGCCACATGCGTTACATATGCCGGCATATGCTGGCGGCTATTGGCGATTGCTGGCGATTGCGTAGGCGTTGCGCAGGCGATTCGCCAAAGATTTCGTGCGAAACTTACGCTGAAGAATCGTACGAAACTCACGCCGGAATATTGCGTGGATTTCATGTATTGTTCCGCATGTTGAGCATGTATTGTTTCGCATGTTGGGCGTGCAGGGGCTTGACAAATCGGATTTTTCCTATAATCGACCAGCCTGCCTAGAATGGTTGGCAGACAACACATTGAAGAAGATTGGATAAGTTGTGGCTCTCATCGTGCAGAAATTTGGCGGCTCTTCCGTAGCCGACCCAGAGTCGATCAAGCGCGTGGCCCGACGCATCATCGAAACGAAGAACGCCGGCAATGACGTGGCCGTGGTGGTCTCCGCAATGGGAGACACCACCGACGACCTGATCGATCAGGCGCTCAGTATCGACTCCAACCCGCCGGCACGCGAGATGGACATGCTGATGACCGCAGGCGAGCGTATTTCGATGAGTTTGCTCGCAATGGCAATTCATGCGGCCGGCTCTCACGCCTACTCCTTCACCGGTTCCCAGGCTGGTTTCATGACCGACGCCCAGTTCGGTACCGCACATATCAAGGCCGTGAAGCCTGACCGCGTGCGTCGTGCTCTCAACAAGGGCTCCGTGGCCATTGTGGCTGGCTTCCAAGGCGTGAACGAGGGCGGCGACGCCACCACGCTCGGCCGAGGTGGGTCCGATACCTCCGCAGTGGCTTTGGCTGTGGCGCTGGACGCCGACGTATGTGAGATCTACACCGACGTCGATGGCGTGTTCACCGCCGATCCGCGCATTGTACCGACCGCACGCCGTATTCCCGTCATCGACTATGAGTCGATGCTGGAAATGTCGTCCTGCGGTTCCAAGGTGCTTGCCCTGCGTTGCGTGGAATACGCGCAGCGATTCAACATGCCGTTGCATGTGCGCAGCTCCTTCTCCCACCGTAGCGGCACGCTGATCGTGCCGGAAGGTGTCGATCCGCGCACATTGCCGAACATCTGAGATATCTGAGATTCGCATTCGGCAATCGCGAGACATCGCAGGCAATCGCAAGAAAATCAAGACTTTACGAACAAAGGTAAGAACATGAGCGAAAACAACAGCCAGTCCTTGGGTGACCTGTTCCCCGATCTTGGACCGGAAGTCCCGATCATTTCCGGCGTTGCGCACGACAACACCGAATCGCTGGCCACCGTGCGCCGTGTGCCGAACGAGCCGGGCATGGCCGCCAAGGTGTTCACGATGCTGGCTGAGGCCGGCGTGAACGTCGACATGATCGTGCAGGCCTCCGCTTCCACCGGCACCGCCGACATTTCCTTCACTGTGCCCGGTTCCGCCGCGGCCAAGGTGCAGGAAGTGTTGCAGGAGAAGCAGGACGAACTGGGCTACCAGTCCTTCGACATTGACGCCAACGTGGGCAAGGTGGCCGTGGTGGGCGTGGGTATGAAGACCCACTCCGGCTTGGCTGCCAAGTTCTTCAATGCGCTGAGCGACAAGGGCGTGAATGTGCTGATGATCTCCACGTCCGAAATCCGCATCGCTGCGCTGGTTCCGCTCGAGCAGTTGCAGGACGCCGTCCGCGCGCTGCACACCGCCTACGGCTTGGACGCCGATCAGGTGGAAGCCGTGGTGTACGGCGGCACCGGTCGCTGACGCAATAGCACGTAATATCAATCGCAAGAAAGACTTGACTGGATTGCCTTAGGCATCTCAGTCAAGTCTTTTTGTATTCCCATATCTGTTTTGCAGATATTTTTTGCAGATAATCTGCAAATAAAAAGCGGAGGATCGCTGAATAATCAACAATCCTCCGCAATATTATGTTCTGCAGAAATCAGATATCACAATGTGCAATCATGCACGATCATGCGTAACTGCAGAACATATGCAGATTGCCATCACTTCTTGGTGATGTAGCCGAGTGCCTTCAGCATTTCGGCGCTTTCCAGCGCACCGCCGGCGGCACCGCGCAGGGTGTTGTGAGCCAAGCCAACGAACTTCCAATCGAAAATGGAATCCTCACGCAGACGGCCGATGGAAACACCCATGCCGCCTTCGTAATCCACGTCCTTCTTGACCTGCGGGCGATCATCGTCGGTCAGGTACTGGATGAACTGCTTTGGTGCATGTGGCAAGCCAAGCTCGGAAGCCTTGCTCGTGTAGTTGACCAGGCGATCGATGAGCTCTTCCTTGGTCGGGTTCTTGCCGAAGTTGATGAACACGGTGGCGGTGTGACCGTTGAGCACAGGCACGCGAATGCACTGCGACGTGATCTTCAACGGACCGTCGAACGGCACGATTCCGCCCTTTTCCTCATCGACGTGACCGAACACCTTCAGCGGTTCCTTCTCGGACTTCTCCTCTTCGCCAGAGATGAACGGAATGATGTTGCCCAGCATTTCAGGCCAGTCGTTGAACGTCTTGCCAGCGCCGGAGATGGCCTGATAGGTGCTCACGATAACCTCGCGCGGCTCGAATTCCTTCCAAGCGGCGAGCGCCGGAGTGTAGGCCTGGATGGAGCAGTTTGGCTTGACGGCGATGAAGCCGTGCGTGGTGCCGAGACGCTTGCGCTGGTGCTCGATCACCTCATAATGCTCCGGGTTGATTTCTGGCACGACCATCGGCACGTCCGGAGTCCAGCGGTGGGCGCTGTTGTTCGATACGACCGGCGTTTCGGTTTTCGCGTATTCCTCTTCGATGGCGCGGATCTCGGCCTTCGGCATGTTCACTGCGGAGAACACGAAATCGACGTTCTTGACCACGTCTTCCACGTCAGCCACGTTCTTGACGACCATGTTCTTCACGAATTCCGGCATCGGCGTTTCCATCTTCCAGCGACCGCCGATGGCCTCTTCGTAGGTCTTGCCGGCGCTGTGCGCGGACGCGGCAAGGGTGACCAATTCGAACCACGGATGGTTTTCGAGCAGCGTGACGAAGCGCTGTCCGACCATGCCCGTAGCTCCGAGAATGCCGACCTTAATCTTTTCGGACATAACAACCTCTCGCTTATGCTGGAACGGTTTCGTATGATTTCACGCTTGAGGTCGACCAGCCGGCCCAAACGACTCCGTGGGCGGCCACACGCGTTGTTTAATCTTACGAAATCCGCGGAACAAGCAGGTTCTCCTATCCGTATGCTGGTCTGTTTCGCGTTCTATACGTTCTTGTGCTCAGCTCGCGGAACATAGGGGCGAGCCAGGATGCCGTGAAGAGCTCTCTTGCAGTGATTCAGCATTTTTGCTTCCGTGACGTTCCCGGTTCGGGCAGTATGTTTGTCAGATTGGTGTGATGCGGTTGACTGATTGTCCGTGCTGATGCGTCTGTCTGCACAAATTTCGGTGCGCGGTCTGCGAGGCTTTTCGTGCTTTGGACGTATCGCTCGCGTACACTGGAAGCCATGTCGAAGGCATCAGAAGAAGCGCAAAAGCAGTTGGATCGTATCGTGGCGTTGGGCTACCCGGATGTGGCCGATATGTCGGCCGCCGCGTTCCGTGCTTTGGCGCGCCCGCTCATCCGTGCGTTGGAGGATTCCGATTTGGGCACGCAGATTCTGTTGGTGCCTACGCGCGAGTTGGTTTCCCCGGAATCGTTGATCGCGCGTACGTCGATCAATCGCATGGCTGGTTTCACCACGATGCCTCCGCGCGATATTGCCAGTTTTCTTCCGCAGGATGGTTTCGAACCGCCGGAAGGCCCGTTTTACTTGGTGATCGAGCCGCATACGGGAACCTGTTACATCAATCGCGAGCCCGATGTTGCGCGCAAGCTGATCGATTCCGACGAGCGTTTGCCTCTCACGTTGGAAGAGGGGCTTGCGATTGCCACGCAGCATCCGGAATGGTTGTTGGAGGAGAACGGGTTTAATTTGTTGGGATCGCGTTCCGCGGATGGTCGTGTGCCGAGTATTTGGATGAGTCAGAATGCGCCTCGATTGGGTGCGGTATGGCCGAATTCCCGTCATACTTGGCTTGGCAACGCGTTTTGTGCGTCTCGTCGCGGCGTCAGTCTGTTCCATTGATGTTCCGCTGATATTTCGCAGATTTTCCACAGATTTTCTGCATTCCACAGATTGTCGATTGTCCGACTGTTGCGACGGCCATGCCTTGCGGCGGTCGCGCCTAGCGCTTGAACAGTTTGGCGATGGCGTGGCCGGCTGCGGCGCACATCACCGATCCGACGCCCAGCAGTGTGGCCGTGACCTGTGGACGGCGCAGTTCGTTGCGGATGCCGACCAGATCGGTCACGCAATGGTCTTCGAAGAACACGCGCAGTTCGTTGCTGGAATAACGTCCGACCAAATCGCCCCACGTGAGCATGCACGTCACGTAGCTGACCGGATTGTTTTCGCGGAATTCGAACAGACGAATGCCGCGCAGTCGCGATTTCGGCCCATAGCATTCGAAGCCGCAGGTCGGCGCGTACCCAAGATCGATGTCGTGCACGTGTCCGACGAACGCGTTCTTATGGTCATGCCCGCAGAACAGCGCGAAATAGCCGCCCGCATCGCGCAATGCCTGCACTTCGCCAACGTTCTCATCCGCACAGCCGATCGCCTCGCCAAGCCTCGAGCCAGGTCTGCACACGTCACGATCCAACACATAGCAATGCCCTGCGAACGTTCGCGCACCCTCCACCGCATTCGGCGTGTATGCGGGCACTTCGCGCAGGCAGTCGTAGAATTCCTGCGGCGGAATATGCTGGAATGCGATAGCCGGAACCGCGCGACCATCGCCGTTGCGCCGTCCCAGCTCGCGTTGCACTTGCTTCAGCCATTCGATCGCTTCCGGCGAAGGTGTGCCGTAGCCGTCGGAATCGGCCAAATCCCAGCCGCGTGAATTCGACGCATATTTTGCGTAGGATGTCAGCGATTCTCGTCCGCCGGCAGTATTGCCAACAGTATTGCCGGATTTATCAGTATCTCCAACACGCTCGCAACCGTCAGAAATGCTGCAATCGCCGTCAAACGCATTATCCGCATAATCGCCGGAATTCACCATCATCACGCTCATCGCAATGCGCTTTGAACCATCGGAAGCTTCGATCGGAATCGCAAACGTGCCTGGTTCGAGCGCCAAAGGAGACGACCCGGCAACGGGATTCATGCAACCGGAAAACTCTCGGTAGATGTCATCCTGTTCGTCGGCGAGAATGCCGCACTGGAAATCGTGGTTGCCGTAGGTTGCGGCAAAGGGGATTCGCGCTTCCAATGCAGGTCCAAGGAATGCTGCGAACGTGTCTCGTACTTTCTGCCGTGTGTCATCGAGTATGGTCGCGGCGGTCGCGCGATTGATGGATTGTGCCCATGATTCAAGCTTGTTGGCGGATCCGTTGAGACCGTCGCGCTTGTTGCGTTTCACGAGTTTCGGCGAGTCGGTGCCGATGCCGTCAATCATCCAACTGTCGTCGGTAGGGGGATATTCGCGCAATGCTTTGGCGAGAGGGTGTCGTTTGATGCCGCGCAGTTTCGCTTCGATTTTAGTGACGATGCGCACGCGCGTGCCCGGCCGTTCGCCGCGTCTGCGCAGAAATGTGTCGATGTACGCGGGGTCGTATCCGCGAATCTGATCGCCGGTGAAGACGATTAGATCGGGATGCGTTTTTTTGATGGCGGCTTCGATGAGACGGATTGTGTCTTCGCGCACGTTCGGTCCGTCCTGAATATCGGCCATCTGCAGCACGCGGAAGGTGCCGTCGCTGTTGAATCGCAAGGTCATGATGCTCACTGTAATGCGGCAAATCTGGATATGGGGTGAAAAGTGTCGGAAGCGCTCTAAAATGGCAGCCGCATCGCGGAATGTCAGCAAAATATGGAGCTAGCTGACGCTAGGATGGACGGCGGTACATGAAAAGTAACATGCATGTAATAAATGGGTCGGCAGATCGTCGACAACTTCACAGATAAGGAGGAGTGATGGGTCAGGATCAATCTTCAGTGTTTGATCTCGCGGCAGTCGCCGCGGCGTCCAACGGAGGGAACAACGACCCGCTGCTGCCTCCGGCGCGTTATATTGGAGCTCCGCAAAAGCCCAGCAAGATGCCGTACAACAAGTACGTCGCATACGATAAGCAGGTGCCATTTGATTACCCGGAGCGTACGTGGCCGGGTAAGCGACTGCAGCGTGCACCGCGTTGGTGTTCCGTCGATCTTCGTGACGGCAATCAGGCCCTCGTCAACCCGATGGATTCCGAGCGCAAGTTGCGTTTCTGGAATCTGCTGGTGTCGTTGGGCTTCAAGGAGATCGAGGTCGGCTTCCCGTCGGCTTCCGAAACCGATTACGATTTCATCCGTATGCTGATCGAGCGTGAGCTCATTCCTGATGACGTTACGATCGTGGTGCTGACGCAGGCTCGCGAGCACCTGATTCGCAAGACTTACGAGTGCCTGAAGGGTGCCAAGCGTGCCGTCGTGCACTTCTATAACTCCGTGTCCGTGCTACAGCGCGAGGTCGTGTTCCGTAAGGATAAGGCCGGCATCAAGAAGCTTGCCACCGACGCGGCCACCCTGTGCAAGGAGCTTGAGGGCGAGGCCGAGGGCATCGACCTGTATTACGAGTATTCTCCGGAATCCTTCACCGGCACCGAACCGGAGTACGCCGTCGAGGTGTGCAATGCGGTGATCGACGTGATCAAGCCGACTCCTGAGCATCCGATGATCATCAATCTGCCGGCAACGGTGGAAATGACAACGCCGAACGTGTTTGCCGACCAAGTGGAATACATGTCGAACAATCTGGTGCCGCGCGACGCCGTGGTGCTGTCGCTGCACCCGCACAACGATGAAGGCATGGGCGTGGCCGCCACCGAGCTGGCCGTGCTTGCCGGCGCCGACCGCGTTGAGGGTTGCCTGCTGGGCAACGGCGAGCGCACCGGCAACGTCGATTTGGTTACGCTTGGTTTGAACTTCCTCACGCAGGGCATCGATCCGCAGATCGATTATTCCAACGTTCCTGAGATTCGCAAGACTGTTGAGTACTGCAACCAGCTGAAGATTTCCGAGCGTCACCCGTATGCCGGCAATTTCGTGTTCACCGCCTTCTCCGGCTCTCATCAGGATGCCATCAAGAAGGGTCTTGAGGCTCGTCAGGTGGCCGCCGATCGTGCCGGTGCCGATTTGGACAGCTTCGTGTGGCTGGTGCCGTACCTGCCGATCGATCCGAAGGATATCGGCCGCACGTACGAGGCCATCATCCGCGTGAATTCCCAGTCCGGCAAGGGCGGCATGGCCTACCTGCTGAAGACCAACCACAATCTTGATCTGCCGAAGCGTCTGCAGGTCGAGTTCGACAAGGTTGTGCAGGCGTACGCCGATGAGACCAAGAAGGAAGTCAAGGACGAGGATATTTGGCGTCTGTTCAAGGACGAGTATCTGCCGGTCGAAGAGTCCGGCGCTACTGCGGCTGGTGCCGTGGTCGGCGACAGCAAGGACGACTCCCTCGAGCAGTGGGGCCGTCTGAAGCTGCTGAAGGTGTCGGTGTCTTCCGGTGAAGATGGTTCCGATACCGTGCTGAAGGCCAGGATTCTTGACCGTGGCGTGAACGTCGGCGTTGATGAGCCGGTGGAGCGTGAGGTTTCCGGCATGGGCAACGGCCCGCTTGCCGCTTTCCTGAACGCGCTGAGCAACTTCGGCATCGAGGCTTCCGTGATGGATTACGTGGAGCACACCATGTCCGTTGGCACCGACGCCATGGCCGCCTCCTACGTGGAATGCCAGATCGGTGAGGAAGAGGATCCGCGGATCGTGTGGGGCGTCGGCATTGACACGTCCATCGTCACCAGCTCGCTGAAGGCCATTATTTCGGCCATCAACCGTTCCGAGCGCTGATTTCCGCGGGTTTCGGTTCTTGTAGCTGAAGGGCTTGTGATGTACTTGCGAGTACGTCACAAGCCCTTTGCTTTTTGATTTCATAGGATTCCCGAGTTTCCGGATTTTCCAGTTTTTCCGGATTATTCGGAAACTCGGAAATTCAGGATTGCGATCCCCAAATGCAGACATTGTTGCCGATTGCGGAGAACGTCATGACCGGCTTGCCGTCGATCTCGCGGGGGAGTGTTGCGAACCGTGCAATGTAGGTCACGTCGTCCAATCGGATTTCCGCGTCGCTTGCGCAACAGTTGAATCCGTTCACGGCGCCGGAAAGCGGTTTCCACGATCCGCAGGTGATCGGCCCGTCCGTCGACCTCGGCAGATTCGCGTCGGGAGTATCGAAGAAACTTACGATTTCACCCCGGGTGATCCGCCCGTCCTCATGGAACGTATATCGTGTCGGACGATTGATGCCAACGTACGTGCCATCATCCTCTTGCTTGCCGTTGAAGAACGTATGCTGATCATGCAGTACAACGTTGTAATCGCCTGTGATATCGGCAATGCCGGTCGGCGCGACGGCAACGGAACCGCGGTATTCGTACGGTGCCGCAACCAGCCAGCCGTCGGAAGTTGGCAGTAATTCGCGTACGTGAGATTCGTAATCTTCATCATCGCCCTCGCTAAAGCGTTCCGCGAAACGGGTGTGGTAGACGAGGAACATGCGACCGTCCTCCGACCGACGAATGGCGGAATTATGCCCCTGCGAGACTTCGACATCGGAAAGTTCTGCCGGACCGCCATCCCACTGTACGGAAGACGTCAATCGAATGCCGGTGCCGCGCTCCTGATTGTCGGGAATCTCACCGTACGAAATCGCGGGATTGCCGTTCTGGTCCACGTACGGGCCAAGCAGCGATTTTGAACGGAACAGACGAATCTGATATCCGCCGGTGCGCCCAAGCCAGCCGTACGACATGAACAGATACCACCATCCGTTTTCACGAATGAAGTACGATCCTTCGCCGGAATTCCAGTAGCCTCCGGCCACTTTCACGCCGTAATAAGGATCGGAGGAATCCTTGACCAGCGGGTATCGCACGGAATAATCGCGCAAGCCGGTTTTCGGATCGAGCTTGAACATCCAGATGCCGCCGAACCATGAACCGAAACTCATCCACATTTCGCCGTGCTCGCACAATGCGGGCGCCGCGTCGATGGCGTTGATGCGCGTGTCTTTGAGCGACAGGTAGCGGGTCAGGTCATAGCCGACGGTGCCATCGGTTTTGGGCTCAAGTTCCAGCACTTTCGGCACGTCGGTGTTCCACAGGTTGCTCTCGTCGAAACCGGAATATACCACCGGCCCCACGTACGTCCAGTCGCCGTCCACATGGTCGGCGGTCAACAGCACGATCACCGAGCGGAACTGGTCGCCGTTCACCGACAGGTACATGCACCACTTGCCCATGGTCTCGTTCCAGATCACGTCGGGCGCCCACGTGTTGCCGAGCAGGTCGGGATTGGAATCCTGTTTCGGCCATGCCTGCCAAATATCGCCGAGCAGCGCGTACGGGTCGCGGCTCAGATTGTTATCGAACCGCTCCCAATGCACCATATCCGTGCTGCGCGCGCACCGACGATGCGTGCCGAACAGATAGTAGACACCGTTTTCCTCGACGATTGCGGGATCGTGCACGGCCACCCGCCCGGCATCAAGCGTATGCTCGATGCCGTTGGGTGAGATGGCCTGCGATGCGGGGCCTGCATTGCTTGCGTTGACTGCGCCGGTTGCGTCGGCTGTGGAATGCACGGTTGTTGCGCCGTTTTTGCTCACTTCTGAGACCCCCAAATGCACAGATTGTTCGTGCCCAGGGCGCTGAAGGTCATGACTTCCTTGCGGTCCTTGTCTCGCGGAAGCTTGTCGAACGCGCCGGAGTAGGTGACTTCGCCTTCGTCGCCGGTGAGCTTAAGCGTCATCTGGTTGGTGCCTTCCACGGCCTCCCAAGTGCCTGTCTGGTCGCCGGTCACGGTGCCGTCTTCCTTCAGGGTGATGTTGATGGGCTTGTTCACACCGCGATAGTCGGTGCTCGTCTTATCGGTGACCTTCTTCGGGCCCTTGAAATAGCTGGACTTGTCGTGCGTCACCATCTCGTAATCGCCGGCGATGTCGGCGGTCTTGTAGCCCTTCTTGTCGGCCTTGGTGCCCGTGTATTCGTACGGTGCTGCCACCAGCCATCCGTCGGCGGTCGGCAGCAGCTCGTGCACGCGCACCTCATGCTTTTCGCCGGAACCGGAGAAACGGGTATGGTACACGAGGTAAGCGGTGCCGTCGTCGTCAACGAACGCGGAATTGTGGCCCTGGGAGACCTCGATGTTCGCGTTGTCGTTGCCGCTCCACTGGATCGAGCTCATCAGGCGCTCGCCGATGTCGCTTTGCCAGTTGTTGCCGATGGCCTTGGTGGAAATCGCGGTGTTGCCGGCTTCGTCAACGTACGGGCCGGTGATGTCCTTGGATCGGAACATGCGGATCTGGTAGCCACCGGTCTGCTGCAGCGCGCCGTAGGAGGCGAATAGATACCAGTAGCCGTTGTCGTGCAGCAGGTAGGAGCCTTCGCCGGAGTTGCCGAAGCCGCCGCCGAGCTTCACGCCATAGTAGGCGTCGGACTTGTTCGCTTCGGTGGGGTAGGTGGAGTTGTAGTCGCGCAGGCCGGTCGTCGGGTCGAGCTTGAACATCCACATGCCGCCGAACCAGGAGCCGAAGGTCATCCACATGTCGCCGTTGTCATCGGTTTTCACGCACGGGTCGATGGCGTTGATGCCGGTGTCGGTCTGCGAGGTGTAACGGGTGATGTCGGCATCCTCGCCAAGCACCTGCGGCACGTCGGTCTTCTTCACGTTCACGCGTTCGAAGCCGGAATAGACCACCGGGCCAACGTACGTCCAATCGCCTTCGATGTCGTCGGCGGTGAGCAGCACGATTACGGAGCGGTAATTATCGCCGTTGATGGACATGTACATGCACCACTTGCCCATCGTTTCGTTCCAGACCACGTCGGGGGCCCACATATTGCCTTTGACGTCCGGATTCGTGGACTGCTTCGCCCAGCCTTCCCAAATGTCTTTGAAGACCTTCTCGTAGTCGGTGCTCAGATTGTTGGTGAAGGTGCTCCAGTTGATCAGATCGTCGCTTTTGAGCCAGGCGCGGTGCGAGCCGAAAATATAGTATTTGCCGTTGGCCTTGACGATGGAGGGGTCGTGGGATTCGCCGCGCTTGATGCTGGCGGTGCTGGTTTCGCTGGTTTCGGACTTTGATGACGCCGATGATTGGTCGGATGATGTGCTGGAGCAGCCTGCTAGCGTTCCGACGAGCACGGCTGCTGCGATCAGGCCTGCTGCGACCTGTTTCACAGTTGTACGGAGTTTCATTTTTCCCCCTCCTTGCGGATGATGCGATTTGTACAACGATGTAATTTCTTGTATAGTGTACAACGTTGTAAAGAAAAGTCGAATCATAAGGGGTTTCTCGATGTCGAGTTCCTACGAATTGCTGTGCTACACGCGCGAAGCCACCGGTCGCGAAGAGGCGAATAACGAGGATATTGCCTACAGCATGCACCTTGCGTTGCGTGCCGACGGGGCCACCGAGTGGGAGCCGCTCAACGAGAATTACGGCGTTTTCTTCGCCGCCGGTGTGCCTATCCAGGCCGCATCCGCCGAATCTCGCCGCGCCTGCGTCGCCGCGGCGCATTTCGTCGCCGATCCGTTCGACGAGGCCCGTCCGGCCACCGATGCCGTCGCGTACGGCGCTGTGATGCCGGGAATCGACATCACGCTCAAATCCTTGAAGGATCCGTATCTGTTCCGCCTCGCGGACGGACGATTCGCTCTCGCGGCCACCCGTACCGCGCGTGGGGGAGCGCCGGACGGGTCCGAGCGGTCGGCGTTTCTGTTGGCGCTCAGCGACGATCTGACGGCTTTCGCGCAGCTTGGATTGGTGATGCTGCGTACCGGCGGCGGCGTCAATCGTCCGTCTGTCGCATTCGACGCGGATGCCTCCCGTTATGTGATTTCCTGGATTTCGGATGATGGCGATGCGCGTTCCGCAAGCGTTGTCGATATTGTCGCCGCGGCCGAGTCCGGCGAGCCGATCGATGTTGTGGAAGCTGCGGTATCGGCGAAATCCTGTCATTCTGGCAACCTTTCCTGCGATTGCAATATTCCCAATGCCGTTCCTGGCAACGTGATTGCCGTCACTGAAGAAGAAGCGTCGAAACTGATCGAACGATTCGGTCGTATTTACAACGTTGAAACATCGGTGGCGACGCAGCATATCGACATGGCGGCAAGTAGGGAAGCGGCCCGTGAAGCCGTGCAGGCACTCGCCAAGGTCCGCGCCGATCTCGTCTACAGCGACGGTTCCGGCGCCACCCGTGTCGTGGATTGGAACAAAGACGAACTTGAGGCGATTGCGCAGGACGCCGCCGAAGGCAAGCTCCAGCCGGGCGACACGCGCACGGTGAGCGGCCGCATCCGCCAAACCGTATACCCGGTGCCATTTGCCGTGGAGCGTGCGGACCCGTCGGTGTTCGCTTGGAATTTCAACGGCAAGCCGATGTTCATGTTCATCGCCACCGACGATACCGACGGCAACTGCGTCGATCCGAACGATGGCGCCACGCATATGCCGTTGCGCATCGCCGACTCCATCGAAGCGCTTTCCGACGCGGCGGGCGGCCGTGCCAAGGAAATCGATCTGCTCAAATGCGGTGATTACAACGCTGAAGGACGCGCCATGACCGGCTGCTTCTGGGCGCCGGAACTGCATGTCATCGATGGAAAACTGTCGGTGCTCTTCATGCCATGCTTCGATGGGCCGGCCACCAATCCAGACGGCACGCCCAACGATCGCGCGGGCAAGCCAGACATGTGGACGGGCAGCTGCCATATCATGCAGCTCAAGCAGCATTCCGACGGCACGGATTTCGATCCGCGCGAACCCGAAAACTGGACGGTGCCGAAGCCGATTCTCACACTGACCGGCGGCGTGCTCAATCCCATCCAACGTATCTCGCTCGACATGACCGTCATCAGCGATTCCGGCCGCTGGTATTACGCTTGGCAGCAGGTCGGCAGCATTTGGATCGCCAGCTTCGATCCGGCCCGTCCGGAACGGCTTACCTGCGAGCCGAAGCAGGTCGTTGTGCCGGAATTCGCGTGGGACAATATGATCGCCGAAGGTCCGAACGCCATCGTGCATGATGGCACGATCTACCTGATTTATTCCGGCTCGCTGGTCGGTATTGACTACACCACCGGTCTGGTCACCGCTCCGGCCGGGCAGGACGCCGATCTGACCGATCCGAACGTGTGGACGAAGCTCGACTATCCGCTGCAGAAATCCGGAGTATACAACGGGCAATGGCAGCTCGGCACCGGCCATGGCATGTGGTCCAACGACGAGGACGGCAATCTCATCTATGTATTTCACAATGCGGAATACGAGAATGGACGGTATGGCGGCCGCGACGCCCAGGTGCGCCGCGTGCACTGGTCCAAGGAGGGTATGCCGATACTGGACATGCAGGCGGCGGAAGAGCTCAATCCGGACTATGCTGATATAACGATGAAAATCGTGGTTTCCGGCAATGAAGGCTGACTTCGTTGGCTTCAGCGCCGCAAGGGGCGAAAGCCGGTGTTGGGGCCGAATGTATGAGACGTTTTTGGTGAAAAGGGGTTGACATGCCGAAGCAGAATGGCGCCAACGGCGAGCACGTGGTGACCATGCGCGAGGTCGCGAAGGCGGCCGGCGTATCGATCAAAACGGTGTCCAATGTGGTCAACGACTACGAGTTCGTGTCGCAGGCCACGCGAGACAAGGTCAACAAGGCCATCGACGAGCTTGGCTACACGTTGAACGTGTCCGCGCGCAATCTGCGCAGGGGGCAGACTGGCATCATCGGCCTCGCTATTCCCGATCTGCAGATGCCATATTTCGCACAGCTTTCGTCGCTGGTCATCGAAGAGGCCAAGAAGCTGGGCATGCGTGTGATCGTGGAGCCGACGCAATACTCGCGCGAAGGTGAGATCGAGGCGCTGCACGGCTCCCAGCAGACGATGATCGACGGACTGATCTACAGCCCGCTGGAGCTTGACCAGGACGACGTCGACCAGCTGGACGTGGACTACCCGCTGGTGCTTGTGGGCGAACGCATCTTCACCGACAAGGTGGACCATATTGCCACGGAAAACGTGGAGGGCGCCAAGCGTGCCACGTCGTATCTGCTGCAGACCGGCTGCAAGCGCGTGGCCGTGGTCGGCGTGCATCCGGGCGAGAAGGTCGGTTCCGCCGCGCTGCGTTATCAGGGTTATCTTGAGGCGTTGGAAGAGGCCGGCGTCGAGTTCGACGAGCGTCTGGTGGTCGAATCGGGCATGTGGCATCGTAGCGATGGTGTGCGCGTGATGAACGCGCTGCTCGATTCCGGCGTGGTTCCCGACGGCGTCGTCGCGCTGAACGACATGCTCGCCTCCGGTGTGATGCATGCGATCCAGATGCACAATCTGCGCATTCCCGAAGATATTTCGGTGATCGGTTTCGATAATTCCGACGATTCGCAGTATTTGTCTCCTGCGTTGACGTCGATTGCTCCCGGTCTTGAGGCGGTGGCGCGTCTGTCGGTGAAATTGCTGAAGGATCGTATCGACGGGGTTTCGCCGTCGAAGGATCTCAAGCCGGAGCAGAAGGTGTTCCGCAAGGTTTCGTCGTCGTTGGTGGTGCGTCAGTCCACCAAGCTGCCTACGAATTCCTTGGTGGTGTGATTTTTCTTCCTTCTTTTCTTCTTCTTTTGGAAGGAAGGAAGTGATTGGTGCCTCGGCGCTTGCGTCCAGTTTTTTACGGATTGCCGGTGCCGAGGTTTTTGTTTTCCCTTTCTGACGATTGCCTGTTGCCGGGTACTGCGATTCGATTCTTCCGAGGAGTCGGATGCGAGAAACACGCGGTGCGTTCCTCCGATTTGTTACAACGTTGTAATAGTGATATATTCAACGTTGTAAATTACTGGAACAACGGATTGAAAAGGACTAGACATGGCTGTTTACAACAATCCGATCGTGCTTCAGCGCGCAGATCCTTGGGTCCTCAAAGTTGACGGCGAGTACTACTTCACTGGCTCCGACCCGGAATACAACTGCATCGCCATTCGTCACGCATCGAATATCAACGACCTGCAGAAGGCCCCTGAAACGGTGGTGTGGCGCAAGCATGAATCCGGCCCTGCGAGCATCTACATCTGGGCTCCGGAACTGCACCGCATCAACGGCGCTTGGTACATCTACTTCGCAGGCGCCGCAACGGATTTCGAGGCTTCCGGACTGCCGACGCATCGTATGTTTGTGCTGGAGAACACCGATGACGACCCCACCACCGACAACTGGGTGGAGAAGGGCCAGATCGTCACTCCGATCGACTCCTTCGCGCTCGACGCCACCACCGAGGTGATCGACGGCGTGCAGTACCTGGTGTGGGCTCAGAAAGATCCCGCGATCGAAGGCAATTCCAACCTGTATATCGCCAAGATGGCCAACCCGTGGACGCTGGAAAGCGAGCCGGTCATGCTCACCAAGCCGGAATACGACTGGGAATGCATCGACTTCCTCGTCAACGAAGGCCCGGCCTTCCTGTTCCACGAGAACAAGATCTACATCACGTATTCCGCCTCCGGAACCGGTGTGCCGTATGCCGTTGGCCTGCTCACCGCCGAGCGCGGCAGCGACCTGCTGAACAAGGATTCCTGGACCAAGAGCCCGGTACCGGTGTTCAAGACCTGCGCCGAAAACGGTCAGTATGGCCCCGGCCACAACTCGTTCACCAAGTCTGAGGACGATTCTGAGGATCTGATGATCTACCATTGCCGCAACTATACGAAAATCAAGGGCGATCCGCTGTTCGACCCGAATCGTCACGCCCGCGTCGGCGTGGTCAAGTGGACGGAGAACGGTCCCGACTTCGGCGTGCCGGAACCCGACAATCTGTGGACCCCGACCACCACGGACGTGTTGCCGGCCGATGGCGGCGCTCTTGCGGGAACCCCGGCCGCGACCCGCTGAAAGAGCGGTCGGAGGGGTGGCTCCAACGTAGGCATGCCGCCTTCGTTGGCGTGTTATCGTTTGTACAACGATGGAAAAAGATATATAATCAAAATCACAACGTTGCAAATGAGCAGGGAGGCTCAATCGAGAAGGATTCTTCCCATTCGAATTGCAACGAGGAGCGGTCCAGTGATGGGCTGTTGAGGAAAAGGAAGGAAACACAATGTCTATATCCAGGCATCTTACCGGGTTGCGGCGCTTCGCTAAGGCTGCCGTAGCCGTGTGTGCGTCACTTGGACTTGTGCTTGCCGCCGGAGGCTGCGGTGCCTCTTCGGGCGAAAGCAAGACCATTTACTTCTGGAACAACCTGGTGGGAGATGACGGTCCTGCGATGCAGCGCATCGTCAAGGAATACAACGCACAGAGCGATTACAAGGTCGTCTTCCAGCCGATGAACGGCGGCGATCTGACCACGAAGATCTATTCTGTGATGCAGACCGGCAAGAACATCCCCGACATCATTATCGGCGATCAGTTCCAGACTGCCGTCCTGCAGTCCCAAGGTCTGCTCAACACCATGGACGATTGGCAGAAGGTCGCTCCGGACCTCAAGGAGAGCAGCTTCCTGCCCGCCACTTGGAAGGGCGTCACCGTCAATGGCAAGGCCTATGGCATCCCGCTGTACCTGTACCAGATGGCCATCTACTACAACAAGGATTTGGTCAAGAAGTGCAACCTGCAGTACATCCTCGACGATGGATTCGTCACCATCGACGAGATCAAGGACCTCAAAGGCAAGCTGCCTGAAGGCACCTACGCCCTGACCTACGGCAACCTTCCGTGGGCCTTCATGTCTCTGCTGTACGGCGCGGGCGGCACGCTTGAGAACGATATGGACGACCTGACCAAGGACGTGTGGCGCAAGCCCATGGAGAAGCTCAAGGAAGCGTACGACGCCGGTGTGATCGCCCCGATGGATGTCGACGGCGAGCAGGCATTCGGTTCCGGCAAGGCCGTGTTCGCACAGCTCGGCACTTGGGCGCAGGGTAACATGTCCAACACCTTGGGCGCCGACAAGATCGCGGAAGCCAACACTTTGCAGTACAGCGCCGACAATCCGGTGAACTTCTTCTATCAGTGCAACTGGATGCAGTTGAAGGATCCGCACCGCTCCGCGGCGAAGTCCGCGGCGGCCGCCGATTTCGTCAAGTACGTGTACGAGCACTGGATGGATTGGTCGGAAGTTGGCTCCATCTCGCCGGCGTACCGTGACCTGAACAATCCGAAGTACCAGAAGCTGATCCAGGCGTCCTTCACCAACAGCAAGAAGGAACGCGACTACATCAAGACCTCCAACTACCTCTACGGAGGCTACGCGACCGCTGGTTGGGGCACATACAACGACATCGTCTACGGCAATGTTGGTCTTGAAGAAGGTCTGAAGACCCTCGACCTCATGGCCCAAGGCCAAATCGAGATTCAGGAGGAATCGTGATGAGCAAGACATCTACGATCGGATCCGCAAAATCATCCATGAAGCGCAGAAACTCCATCTGGCACGCACTGCCGTACATCGCTCCGCATTTCATCATCTTCGCCGTCTTCGGCATCATCCCGATTGTTTTTGGCATCGGACTGGCGTTCACCCGCTGGAACATGGTCGGTTCGCCGAAGTTCGTCGGTCTGCAGAACTTCGCGAAGATCTTCGACCCCAGCACCTACTTCTACTCGATCTTCTGGCGCGACCTCGGCCACACCCTGCTCTTCGTGGTGATCAGCGTTCCGCTGACCATCATCGTGCCGCTGCTGCTCGCCGTGGCACTCAGCAAGAAGGGACTCAAGGGCGCCGGCCTGTTCCAGGCGATCTTCTACATCCCGGGCCTGATCTCCATCGCCGCCGGCGCACTTGTTTGGCGCATGGTCTTCAACTCCCAGTTCGGTCTGCTGAACACCACCTTCCACACCGACATCAACTGGCTTGGCAAGAATCCGTACGCATGGATCACCATCTTCGTGCTCGTGCTATGGGCCGGCATCGGCGGCAACCTCGTCATCTACCGTTCCGCGCTTTCCGGCGTGGATGAAAGTCTCTACGAAGCCGCGAAGGTCGACGGAGCCGGTCCGGTCAGGATCTTCTTCTCCATTACCCTGCCGGAAATCAAGCTGCCGTTGTTCTACACCACCATCATGACCACCACGGGCGCCTTCAACGTGTGGGGCCAGCCGGTCATGCTGACCAACGGCGGACCGAACTACCAGACCCAGGTACTGCTGATGGATATCAGGAACCTCGCGTTCCCCGCCGGCCCTGCGGCTGCCGGCATGGCTTCCGCAATGGCATTGCTGCTGGGCATCATCCTGATGGCCATCGCCGCAATCCAGCTGATCTTCATGAATAAGGAGGACTAAAAGATGTCCGCTGCAACTACAGTCAATGTCGCAAGCGCGGCAATTCCTGAAAACAAAACCAAGAAGGTCTCCCCATCGCTGATCGCCGTCTACGTGGTGCTCGTCGTGCTGGCGGTCGTCTGGCTGCTCCCTGTGATCTACACCGTGACGACCTCGTTCAAGTCGGTGGCCGAATTCACCTCCAACGCGTTCAACTTCCTGCCCGCGAAGTGGGTGCTTGACAACTACATGACGCTGATCGAGGCATCCGCCAGCTACCCGGTCCTGAACTGGCTGGGCAACTCGCTGATCATCTCGACCGTGTTCGCGGTGCTGTCCGTGTGCATCGTCGCGCTTGCAGGCTTCGGCTATTCCCGTCTGAACTTCAAGTACCGCGATACGCTGTTCTTCGTTCTGCTGCTCATCTCGATGTTCCCTGCCGTGGTCAACATGATCCCGCAGTACCGCATCATTGCCTCGCTGGGCTGGGTCAATACCTACTGGGCCTGCATTATCCCTGGCTTGGGCAACGTGGCGAACATCTTCCTGGTGCGCAACTTCATGAAGGGCATTCCGAAGGAACTGGATGAGGCTGCCGAAATCGATGGTGCCACCGATTTCCAGATCTTCACCCGCATCATGCTGCCGGCCATCCGCCCGATTCTGATCGTCATCTTCCTGTTCAGCTTCACCGGCGCTTGGAACGACTTCCTGTGGCCGACCTTGGTGTTCAACGACATCAATAAGATGCCGGTCACCGCTGGTCTGCAGCTGCTGAGCAACCAGATGGGCCAGTACAACCAGATGGGCTCTCTGATGGCGGCCACCTGCATGGCCATCATTCCGACCCTGCTGCTCTTCCTGTTCGCGCAGAAGTACTTCCTGCAGTCCCTGAACATCACCTCCGGCCTTAAGGGCTGATACCGGCTGAATGAGATAATTCAAAGGCCCGTCCCGCAATGGGGCGGGTCTTTGATCCTTATCTTTCCCGAGCTACGTATCGCGCATTGGATGAGGCCACACCACGGAAAGGACCGATATGAATCCGCAAAGCAACACCATGCAGTCGCCGGCACCACTGGCTCGCAAGGCGGAACGGGTGCTGATGACCATTGCCGCCGCCTATAACGTGATCATGGCGTCCATCACGCTGTTCATGTTCACCAGCTGGTTCAAAGGCCAGGCCTACGATCTGCTGGAACGTAACGGCCTGCTGAAAACGGACTATTCCGCGGTGGACAACGCCTCGACGGTGGTAGGCATTTATGCGCTGTTGGTGCTGATCGTCGGCATCGTCAGTTTCATCATGTCCATGCGGTGCTTCGCTCCTGGCACCACCAGCCGGTGGGTGATCATCTGGCTGGCGATCGTGGTGGTCTTCTCCCTGGGCACGATGGACCTCATCGGACTCGCGCTGTACTCCATCACCCTGGTCATCTATCTGGCCCGCAACAAGGCTATCGCGGCGCAACAGGATGCGATCCGCGCATGGGCCCGCACGCATCAGGGCTGATTCCTCCTTCCCGAACAAAGCTGTCGCTCTCGTGGCGGCGGCTTTTTCGTATCCGCGCATCCTGACGCGGCACATCATCGAACACAATCACTCATCCAATCCATTCATCCACAACCACAAGGTGAGACCATGACCGACTCAACCGACGACTACGGCTACCTGCTCGTCCACTTCATCGAGGATTCGGACGGCTATGCTGAGAAGATTTACATGGATATATCCGACGGCGACAATCCCCATCGTTGGATTCCGCTCAACGGCGGGCGACCGGTACTGACATCGGATATCGGTACTACCGGTGTGCGCGATCCGCATATCATCCGCAATCCGCAAACCGGCATGTGGTATATCATCGCGACCGATTTGCGCGTATTCGGTGGTGACAACGGCGGATGGTACGAATGGTCTCATCATGCGAGCACGAATCTGATCGTCTGGCAATCGCCAGATCTGCTGCATTGGGAAGGCCCTCGCATGCTGGACGTCTCCCAGCGCGCCGACGGCACGCATATGCAACTTGGCATGGCATGGGCCTGCGAATGCCTGTGGGTGCCGGACTATTATCCGGAGGAATATGAAGGCGATTGCGGCGCATTCGTAATGTACTGGTCCAGCACCGTATTCGACGATGCGGATACGGCGCATGATGATAATTCTGTGACCAGTTCCGTGCTGTGGGGCGCGACCACCGACTTCACACAGGATACGTTCGAATTCGGCGGCGTGCTGATCGACACCGGTGGCGATTCCATCGACACCACCATGGTGCAGCGTCCATTGCCGGACGGCGGACTGCGCACGTATCGCATCACCAAAGACAATTCCTTCGGCAACGGCATTTGGATGGACTACACCGATGCGCGGCGCTGGTGGGAATCCGACACGCAATGGCATGTCATGCAACGTCATATCGGTGCGAATTATGTGGAAGACGGCAATCCCGGCGGTGTGGAAGGTCCCGCGGTATTCGCTAACCATCACAACAACGGTGGGCCGGACGACGAATGGTATCTGTTCGTGGACGTCATACCGTCAATCGGCTACAAGCCCATGAGCACGAAGGATCTTGACGCCGGCTGGCATCCGCTAAACGCCGCGGATTATTTCCTCTCGCCGCACACCAAGCATGGCGGCGTCGCCTCGCTGACTCGCGAGGAATACGAGCGTCTCATCCAAGTTCTCTGATTCGTAAAGCCCCTCTAATTCGTTAAAACCACGCGGTTTTAACGCTTGATGGTCCCTAGACACGCAATCCCCGTACTGCTTCCATTTTCGCCCTTTTTCGGGCCACGAAAATGGAATAGCAGTACGGGGATTACGGTTTTCAGACTTTAGGACTGGGACTCGGAACTCAGCCGAAATCTACTGCGTATTTCCGTTGGTTCCGGTCTGGCCGTTGGATTCGCTGGTGGAGCCTCCGCCGCTAGTATCGCCGCCGGCTCCGCCGGAATTGTCTCCGCTACCGTCTCCGCTGTTGCTGCCGTTGCTGACGGTTCCGCCGGTTCCGGAATTGTCTCCGTCTCCGTTACCGCCGCTGTTCTGATCGCTGTTCTGCGTCGGATCAGGCGTGGTCTGCTCGGTGTTCTCCTCGACCTTCGGCGTCTCCTGATTCTGCCGTGTCTCGGTCTTCTGCGCGCCGGTGCCCCATGTGCCGTCCGGGCCGCCGATTTTGCCGTTGTCGGTTGGCTCGGTGAAGGTCATCACCTCCTGATTCTGCAGGGCGAGTGACATGAACTCCTCGAACAGATGCGACGGATAGCCGGTGGAGGAAACGCCATAGCCTGCGAACGGTGGCACTTCCTGCGCGCTGCCGTCTTCCGCAGGATTCCAAATGGCCCACACATTGAGCAGTTGCGGCGTATAGCCTACGAATGAGGCGGCCTTCTCATCGTTTGCGGTGCCGGACTTGCCGGCCACCTGGCGTCCGAGACGTGCCGAAACACCGGCCGCGGTGCCGTACGTGGTGGTGCCCTGCATGGCCTTCTGCACCAAGTGGCAATCGTTTGCGTCGAATACCTGCTGGTTCTCCTGCGTCGTCTTGTACAGTTCCTTCGAACCGTCGGACGTGAGCACCTTGTCGACGATGTGCAACGTGTTTTTCACACCATCGTTGGCAATGGTGGAGTGGCCCTGAGCCAGATCCCATACGGTAATGCCGTTGATGCCCAGAATGTTGTAGGTGGTGTCTTCGGCAATGTCTCCCTCAATGCCCGCCTGATGCGCTATTTTGGCGAGATTCGCGGCGCCGAGATGCCTGTTGACATCCATGAACACGGTGTTCACCGAATTCGCGGTCGCCTGATAGAGGTTGATATACCCCCAGTTGGTGTTCAGTGCGTTCGGCACCTGCGCGGTGGTTCCCGGAGTCGTCTCAAACGTCAGGCCGGAATTACCGTTGAACAACGTGTTGAAATTCACACCCTCCTGAGCGGCTCCCAGCAAACCGAACGGCTTCATCGTGGAACCCGGCTCGAATGTGGCCTGTGTGGCGTTGTTGAGCTGCTTGGTGAGGTAATCGTTGCCTGCATACATGGCCTTGACGGAACCGGTTTTCGGATCGACCGCAATGCCGCCCACCTGGATGCTTTCCGGCATGCCTTCCGGCCGGGTGTCGCCGACCTGTTGGATCTCGTCCTGCATGCCCTTGTCAAGCGTGGTGACAATCTTGTAGCCGCCGGTTTCCAAATCATCGGCGGTGAACGCTTTGGAATTGACCAGTTCGTTCTTCACTGTGGTCAGCAGATACCCATTGGCGCCCGCCATCTGGTTGTTCTGCTGGATTTCCGACACGGCGGGGAACTGCGCTTCCGTCTTTTCCTTGGCGGTGATGTAGCCATCTTCCTTCATGATGTTGAGCACGCGGTCATATCGTTTTTCAGCCTGCTTAGGGTTGACGGCCGGATCCCATGAGCTCGGCGCCGGAATGATACCGGCCAACATGGCGGATTCCGACAAGGTCAGATCGCTGGCGTTCTTGTTGAAATACGCCTTCGCCGCCGCCTGAATGCCATACGCGCCACGACCAAGGTAAATCGTGTTCATGTAATTGCACAGCACCTGGCTTTTATCTTGTGCCTGCGCGATCTTGATGGCCAGGAACGCTTCTCTCAGCTTGCCGGAATACGACGTGGTCTCGCCCAAATAGTAGCGTTCCGCATACTGTTGGGTGATGGTCGAACCACCTTGCCTGCTGCCGGTGGTCAAGTTCGTATACAGTGCTCGCGCGATGCCATACAGGTCGATGCCCTTGTTGGTGTAGAAGGATCGGTCTTCCGATGCGACGATCGCGTTGCCCACGTAATCAGGCAGTACCGCGCAGTCGATGATTTCGCGGTTTTGCTCCGCGTAGCTGCCGATTTCCGTAGTGCCGTCGGCATAGTAGACGGTTGTTTTTTCGGCGAGGGCAAACTTCTCCGGTTCGGGGATTTCCGTGGTGATATACATGTAGGCGAACAGGCCGATTCCTGCCGCGAGCAGTGCCGCGAAGATGCCGAGTACCCACTTCAGTACGAGATGCTTGCGTTTGTTCTGCTTTTTCTTAGGTCCGTTGGCGCGGTGCGATCCATGGTTCTGCGGCTTGGGCGCGCTATGGAATGCGTTGCTGCGATTGCTGCTGGCGCCGCCGTTGCGGGCGCTTCTTGAGCGTGAGCTTACGCTTCGTGTGTGTGAAACCATAGCTTCCACCGTAGCTGATTGACTTGAGAAATCAGGTGGAAATAGGTGCGTTTGCCTTGGCGGGGGCATTTTTTGCGCAGCTCTTTTACAAATCGACAGTTTGCAGGATGTTGCCTCAATATCGGCTGATTTTCAGGGTTTTGTCAGTTTTTCAGGTGCCTTTTCGCTGTTTCGCAGGTATGCTTGAGAATTGGTACCTGTAACGCATACACATATACAGAGGAGTCGTTTACAGATGAGCATTCGTGTGGCTATCGCCGGCGTTGGCAATTGCGCTTCGTCGCTGGTGCAGGGCGTTGAATACTACAAAGACACGAAGGACGAGGATAAGATTCCCGGTCTGATGCACAACAATTTCGGCGGATACCGCGTGCGTGACATTGAATTCGTCACCGCGTTCGACGTGGATGCGCTGAAGGTCGGCAAGGACTTGTCCGAAGCCATCGAGGCGTCGCAGAACAACACGATCAAGTTTGCCGACGTGCCGAACCTAGGCGTTGAGGTGCTGCGCGGCCCGACCAACGATGGTTTGGGCGAGTACTACCGTCAGATGATCGAAGAGTCTGACGCCGAGCCGGTTGACGTGGCCCAGGTGCTGCGCGACAAGAAGGTAGATGTGCTTGTTTCTTACTTGCCGGTCGGTTCCGAGCGGGCCGACAAGGCGTACGCCCAGGCCGCCATGGATGCCGGATGCGCGTTCGTGAACTGTCTGCCGGTGTTCATCGCCTCCGATCCGGAGTGGGCTCAGAAGTTCCGTGATGCCGGCGTGCCGATCGTCGGTGACGACATCAAGTCCCAGGTCGGCGCCACGATCACGCATCGCGTGCTCGCCCGCCTGTTCGAAGATCGTGGCGTGCGCCTGGACCGCACGTACCAGCTTAATGTGGGCGGCAACATGGACTTCATGAACATGCTGCAGCGTTCGCGCCTGGAATCCAAGAAGATTTCCAAGACTCGCGCCGTCACTTCCGTGGTGCCGCACGATATGGACCCGCACAATGTGCATATCGGTCCGTCCGATTACGT
Source organism: Bifidobacterium hominis (assembly GCF_040095915.1). Lineage (NCBI taxonomy): Bacteria > Bacillati > Actinomycetota > Actinomycetes > Bifidobacteriales > Bifidobacteriaceae > Bifidobacterium > Bifidobacterium hominis. The sequence goes on from NZ_JBBMFR010000003.1 coordinate 251,186, forward strand.
GGCATGGCTGGACGACCGCAAGTTCGCGTTCGTGCGTCTTGAGGGTACCACGTTCGGCGATGTGCCTCTGAGCTTGGAATACAAGCTGCAGGTGTGGGATTCCCCGAATTCCGCCGGTATTGTGATCGATGCCGTGCGTGCCGCCAAGATCGCGCTCGACCGTCATCTGGCCGGCCCGATTCTGGCTCCGAGCTCCTATTTCATGAAGTCGCCGGCCGTGCAGCATGAGGATGGCGAGGCCCGCCGCTTGGTGGAGGAGTTCATCAAGGGCGAGGTTGAAGGCAGCGAAGAGCAGCTTGACGCCGATGTCGCCGCCGCCAAGGCAGCTGGTAAGGATGTGTGGCGTGCCTGATTTTTGGTTCGCCTGATATGAGGAATCCCCAATCTACCGTCGGTGGATTGGGGATTTTTAATTACGATTTGGAAACGATGCGTATTGTCACTTCTTGAGGAGTGGTTCGACCTGTTCCTCGTACGCGGTCAACGCGGTGTCGATCACGTTGTGCATGTCGTAGTACTTGTACGTGCCCAAACGGCCGCCGAACACCGTCTTCGGCTCGGCCTTCGCGAGCTCCTCGTACCTCGCGTACAGCGCCTTGTCGGCCTCGGTGTTGATCGGATAGTACGGCTCGTCGCCGCGCTCGGCGAAACGGCTGTATTCCTCCCACACCACGGTCCTGTCGGGATTCTGCGAGGCGGCGCGTTCCGGATTGAAGTTCTTGAACTCGATCGCGCGCGTGTACGGCACGTCCGCGTCGGAGAAGTTCATCACCGGGCAGCCGAAATGGTCGCCCTCGTCGTAGCGGACCTCCTTGAAGTCGACCGTGCGCCACTTGAGCTCGCCCAGCGAGTAGTCGAAGTAGCGGTCGACCGGACCCGTGTACACCACCGGCACGCCGGCCGCGGCCAAAGCCTTCTTGTTGTACGGCTGGGACTCGTCGAAGAAATCGGTCTCCAGGGTCACGTGGATGCGCGGATCGTCGATCATGCGCTCCATCCAGGCGGTGTAGCCGTCGGCCGGCAGGCCCTCCCACGTGTCCTTGAAATAGCGGTTGTCGTAGTTGAAGCGCACCGGCAGGCGGTTGATGATGCCCGCGGGCAGGTCCTTCGGGTCGGTCTGCCACTGCTTGCCCGTGTAGTTCTTGATGAACGCCTCGTACAGGGGGCGGCCGATCAGCGAGATGCCCTTGTCGTTGAGGTTCTGAGGGTCCTTGCCGGCCAGCTCGCCGGCCTGCTCGGCCACGAGCGCCTTGGCTTCGGCGGGCGTGTAGTGCGCGCGGAAGAACTGGTTGATGGTGCCCAGGTTGATCGGCAGGGGGTAGACCTCGCCGTCGTGCGTGGCATACACGCGGTGCACGTAGTCGGTGAACGAGGTGAACCTGTTCACATAGTCCCACACGCGCTGATTGGACGTGTGGAACAGGTGGGCGCCGTACTTGTGGATCTCCGCGCCGGTCTCCTCGTCCATGTAGCTGTACGCGTTGCCGCCGATGTGGTCGCGCACGTCGATGATCTCCACGCGCACGCCGAGCCTTTCCACGGCCTGCTGGGCCACGGTCAGGCCGAACAGGCCCGCGCCCACGACCACCAGATCGGGATACTCCACCGCTTCAGTCATAAGAACAACCTTCCGAACTTAAAACAAACACACAATATTCGTGTGCGATTCCTCATCAAGCATACCCGTCCATCCTCCTCAACATGGGGTGCAGCATTTTTGACGTTCGATTTTTTCGTATGGCGATGCCTGCATGGCGACCTGTGGCATGGCCTACGTGGGTTTCCGGCGCGGTTCGGTCCGGGCATGGTGTACACTGGTCTTTGCCTCCGCGTGGCGGTACGTCACCCAACTCCCCCAGGGCAGGAATGCAGCAAGGGTAAGTGGCCTCTTCCGGGTGCGTGGAGGTTTTCTTATATCTTCTTGCCATTCCTGCATACCGTAGAGCCGATGTCGTATTCTCAATGATTATGACCGACGAATTCAAGCCAATCATCCGAGACCCGCATAAGTCCGCGAATATGTTGGAGCAGCCGGTCGCGCCCGTTCCTGCACCGCAGCCGCCATCGTCGCAGACAGCTTCCCAACAATCATCGCCGCAGTCCGCGCCGATTCCCGCGCAACCCGCGTCGGATCAACAATCCTCGCAGTCTTGGCAAAAACTGGAATTTTCCGACACTGCGCAGGTTGCATCAGCCGCACCGGTCTCGCCGATTGCGCAAGCCGGCCAAGTCGATCCGATCGAACAGGTGCTTTCCCCACGTGAAGTGAACGCAGGACTCGCCAAAGTCGATCCGCTGACCCGTCGCCCGCGCGTATCGAGCATCGTGCTCAGCGTGGCGTTCGGTCTGCTGCTGCTTGCCGCCGCAGCGGGCGTCTGGTGGTTGGGCGTGCGCACGATGGAAGGCCAAAGCTATGAGGATATGGTCTGGTCGAAATTCGACGCGGCCCTGCCGGGATGGCTGGAACCGGTCGTGCATGTCTTCACCATTTCCACCGTTGTAGTCGCAACAAGCGTGATTATGTCGATAATCGCCCTCGTCGTGCTCATCGTAAGAAAACGATGGCTGTTGATCGCGCAACTGGCGGCATTCGGCGGAATCTGCTTTGCCGCGGCGGAGTTGCTGAAGCCGCTGCTGCCACGTCCGTACCTGATTAATCTGGAATCAAATCCCAATAATTCCGCGCCTTCCGGGCATGTCATACTCGCTGCGACGGCGGGGGCGATCCTGTTGTGCGCCGTGCCTCGCATGTGCCGTGCATTGGTTGCGGTGATTGGTTGGGCGTACGCGGTGCTTGTCGGATTGTCTGTGATCGCGGGGCAGTGGCACCGCCCGACTGACGTGATCATGGCACTGCTGATCGTCGGCGGAGTGGGCATGCTCATGCTCGCCGCAACGTTTGCGAACGGTATGGATGAGCCCGGATCGCGTGCGTCGTCGCCTTCCGTGCAGATTGTCGGCAGCGTGTTGCTGACGTTCGGCGTGCTTGGAACCCTGTATGGCGCGTACATTATTTGGCAGATTCAGCCGGGACTTGCGATGAGTGCGGAATGGACGAATTCCGGTGCGCATCTTTCCACGGTGATTTTGACTGCTTCCATCGCGTCGCTGGTGTTCGGCCTGGTGCTGGCTATGCGTCAGCTAACCGCCTCGCCACTGACGAAACTTGGGCTGGTGGGGGCTCCTCCGGCACCGCCGAAACGCTGACGTCCATACCTGCGAGTGCACCGAAATTTTACGGTGAAGGCCGCTCGCGCCACACGGGCGGTTTGCCAACTGCATACGATCAGTGAGTATTATTGCGTTGCAAACGCTAGTAATAAGGAGTGGCTATGGCTACCGGCAGCAAGCTCGTGATTGTGGAGTCTCCCACCAAGGCCAAGAAAATCGGTGGGTATTTGGGCTCCGAATATACGGTGATGGCCTCGGTCGGCCATATTCGAGATCTTGCGCAGCCAAGCCAGGTGCCAGCCGCCGACAAAACCAAATTCGGCAAGTTCGGAGTTGACGTGGAAGACGGATTCAAGCCGTACTACATCGTCGACGGCAACAAGAAGAAAACCGTGTCCGAGCTGAAAAGCGCGTTGAAAAAAGCCGACACCCTGTACCTCGCAACCGATGAGGATCGCGAGGGGGAGGCCATCGCCTGGCATTTGGTACAGACGCTCAAGCCGAAAGTGCCGGTCAAGCGCATGGTGTTCCACGAAATCACGAAGGAAGCCATCAAAGCGTCGCTTGACAATACTCGCGACGTTGACGACGACATGGTCGACGCTCAGGAAACCCGCCGTATTTTGGACCGCCTGTACGGCTATGAGCTTTCTCCGGTGCTGTGGCGCAAGGTTGGTCCGGGTCTTTCCGCGGGGCGTGTGCAGTCCGTTGCCACGCGTTTGATCGTGGAGCGCGAACGCGAGCGTATGGCGTTCGTGCGTGCTTCGTATTGGGATGTCACCGCAACGTTGGAAGCGCCGGATGCCGATGGCAACAATGTTGCGTTTGATTCTCGTATGGTGTCGCTTGGTGGGCGTCGTTTGGCGGGTTCCAAGGATTTCGGCGCCGATGGCAAGCTGACTGCGACCGATGCGAAGGATCAGGTCACGCAGTTGGATGAGGCGCAGGCTTCCGCGATTGCGCAGGCGTTGGAATTTGCAACGTTTACCGTCGCGTCGATGGAAACGAAGCCGTACCGTCGCCGTCCGGTTCCACCGTTTACTACGTCTACATTGCAGCAGACCGCCGGCAATCGTCTCGGCATGAGCTCACGTCAGACCATGCGTGCGGCGCAAGGATTGTATGAAAACGGTTATATTACCTACATGCGTACCGATTCGGTGACGCTGTCGCAGGAAGCGATCGCAGCTGCGCGTGAAGCGGTCGTCAAGCATTTCGGCGAAAACTATCTGTCGGATGCGCCGAAACAATATGCCACAAAAACCGCGGGTGCGCAGGAAGCCCACGAATGCATTAGGCCAGCGGGTGCGAAATTCCGTGACCCTGCGGAAATCGCAAGCAAAGTGCCGGCCGACCAGCTCAAGCTGTACACGCTGATCTGGCAGCGCACGCTTGCCTGCCAGATGGCCGACGCAACCGGTTCCACGGCGACCGTGCGACTGTCTGCGCCGACCGAATCGAATGGGGAAGCCATGTTCCAGGCTTCCGGCACTGTCATCGAATTCCCCGGCTTTATGAAGGCGACCGGTGAAGGCCGCCGCGCGTCCGCCGAATCGAAGAAGAGTGATGCTGCTGAAAGCGTTGAACAGGCTGCGCAATCCGGCAAATCCAGCAAAGCGAATAAGAAGTCGGATGACAATGTGTCGCTGCCGCCGATGAATCCGGGCGATGCGCTCGCCGCGGTGGCGGTTGACGCCGACGGACACGAAACTCAGCCTCCGGCGCGTTACACCGAAGCGTCGCTCGTGAAAACGTTGGAACAGAAGGAAATCGGCCGCCCGTCCACGTATGCGAGCATTATTTCCACGATTATCGATCGTGGGTACGTGTATGAGCGTGGTCGTGCGTTGATTCCGTCGTGGCTCGCGTTCTCCGTGGTCAAATTGCTGGAAACGAAGTTTCCGCGGTACGTGGATTACGAGTTCACGGCTGATATGGAAAGCGGTCTTGACCAGATCGCGAGCGGTCAGGAGACCGGTAGGAATTGGCTGACCCGCTTCTATTTCGGTTCCGGTGAGGGTGCTGCGCAATCCGCGGACGAGGCGCATGCCGGTTTGCAGCAGCAGGTCGCGCAGCTGGGTGAAATCGACGCTCGCGAGATCAATACGATTGAGATCGGCGACGGTTTGCATGTGCGCGTCGGCAGGTATGGCCCGTATTTGGAGGATGTGAACCATCTGGATGATGAAGGCAATCCGAAGCGTGCGTCGCTGCCGGATACTCTCGCTCCGGATGAGCTGACGGTGGAAGTCGGTCATGATTTGATTGAGAATCATTCCGGCGGTCCGCGTGCACTTGGTGTTGATCCGGTTTCCGGGGGCACTGTTGAAGTGCGTAATGGTCGTTTTGGCCCGTATGTTGCGTTGGTGATGCCTTCTGCGGATGCTGGTGCTGACGGTGACGTGGCTGGTGATGGCAAGCCGAAGAAGGGCAAGAGCGCTAAGAAGGCTGCCGATCGCCCGAAGATGGCGTCGTTGTTCAAGACGATGAGCCCGGAATCGTTGACGTTGGATGATGCGTTGCGTTTGCTGAGTTTGCCTCGTGAAGTTGGTTCTTATGAGGAAGCGGACTCTCAGACCGGTGAAGTGCAAACGGTTGCTGTGCAAGCCAATAATGGTCGTTACGGCCCGTATTTGACGAAGACCGGTGCCGATGGCAAGTCGGATACGCGCTCGCTCGCTTCGGAAGATGAGATTTTCACGGTTGATTTGGACAAGGCGAAGGAACTGTTCGCCCAGCCGAAGTATGGTCGTGGGCGCGGTCGTGGCGCTGCCAAGCCGCCGCTGCGTGAACTGGGCGTCGATCCGGAAACGCAGAAGCAGGTGACCATCAAGGAAGGTTTCTACGGCGCGTATATCACCGATGGTGAAACGAACCGTACGTTGCCGAAGCAGTATGCTCCCGAGTCGATCGAGCCGGCTGAGGCGTTCCGTCTGTTGGCGGAGAAGCGTGCGCAGGGTCCGTCGAAGAGGCGCGGTCGCAAGGGTGCTGCTAAGAAGACTGCTGCTAAGGGTGCTAAGGCTTCTGCTGATCAAGTTCGTGCCGATCGCCGTGCCAAGGTGCGCGAGTTAGCTGATAAGGGTTGGGCCAACACCCGTATCGCCAAGGAGATCGGTTCCACGCCGACCACGGTGAAGGCCGATGTGGAATGGCTTGCCGCCAACGAAGGATATGCCCGTCCCGCCGTAGTTCCCGCCCGGTGATGAATATGCAAGGTATATTCATCTCCTTTGACGTACAGTCCTGTGGACTGTACGTAGCAGCGAGTAGCGATAGCTGACGAGCGTCGCATGAACGATGCCGGTGGGCTGTTCGTAGCAGTGAGCAGCGATAGCGTTGCGAACGCCGCAGGGTACAGTGATGAATATGCAAGGCATATTCATCTCCTTTGAAGGCATCGACGGTGTCGGCAAAACCACGCAGGTCGAACGGTTGCGTGCGTATGTTGAGGCGCAGGGGCGCGAATGCGTGGTCACGCGCGAGCCAGGCGGTACCGTGCTTGGCGTGGCGATTCGTAAGCTGCTGCTTGGCGGCGTGGAAGGTTCCGACGTGGATATTGCTCCGCGTGCTGAGGCGTTGCTGTTCGCCGCTGATCGTGCCCAGCATGTTGCCGAGGTGATTCGCCCTGCACTGGAACGCGGTGCCGTGGTGATTACCGATCGGTACCTTGATTCTTCTCTTGCATACCAAGCTGGCGGCCGCGAATTGACGGCAGATGAAATCCGTAACTTAAGTATGTGGGCAACCAACGGTTTGTTGCCGAATCGCACATATCTGCTGGATCTTGACCCTGTGCAATCGCATGCACGACTGCAGCATGATGAAGATCGCATGGAATCTGCAGGAAACGATTTCCAACGTCGTACACGACAGGCGTTTCTTGACTTGGCAAAGGCGGAATCGCAACGTTTCCGCGTGATTGATGCCAGCCAATCCATTGAAGAAGTATGGGCTCATATCCAATCCGATTTTGCGGGAATCGACCAATTGGAGGCCGCCCAGTGAGCGTGTGGGATTCGATTGTCGGCCAGCAGCAGGTTGTCGAACAACTCAAAGCCATCGCAAGTGGCGATCCGAAAGCCATTGCGCAATCCTGGTTAATTTGCGGTCCTCCGGGATCGGGTCGTTCCAATGTGGCGCGCGCGTTTGCTGCGGCGTTGGAGAGCCCCGATCATGGTCTTGGCGACGAGCCGACCAAAGCCGCGCAGCAGGTGCTTGCCGGCACTCACCCCGACGTGACCGTGCTGGCCACCAACAAAGTGACCATCGGCATCGACGAGGTGCGAAACATCATCACCACTTCCGAGCAGATGCCAAGCACTGCGCCGTGGCGCATCATCATTATCGAAGATGTCGATCGCATGCTGGAACGCACCACCAACGTGTTGCTCAAGGAGATTGAGGAGCCGAGTGAGCATACGATTTGGCTCTTGTGTGCGCCGAGTGCGCAGGACGTGTTGCCGACGATTCGCTCGCGCACTCGCATCGTCAATCTTGCCGTGCCCTCCACGCAGGCGGTGGCTGCATTTCTGGAGCAAAATGGCGGATTCGAGCCGAAAATCGCGGTGCGTGCCGCACGTCTTGCGGAAGGGCATATCGGCATCGCGCGCTTGTATGCGAAGAATGAGCAGGTGATGTCTGACCGCGACGAGCTGATTGTGGGCGTGCTTGGATTGCGTCGCGCGTCGGATGCGGTGCTGCTTGCCGGCAATCTTATCGACAATGCGAAGGCGCAGGCCGAAGCGGAGGTGAAGGTCAAAGCGGCAGAGGCGGAAGCTGATTTTCGCAGAGTCAATGGGCTTGGGGCAAAGGATCGTATTCCTCCGAAGCTGCGTGGCGCGTACAATGCGATTGCCAAAAAAGACGAGCTGAAGCGCCAGACTACGCGACTTACGCGTGATGTGCTTGACCGTGCGTTGAACTCGATTGCCAGTATTTACCGTGATGTGGCTGTGTTGCAGAACAATGCCGAGGATTCGGTGGGGCTGATTAATTTGGAGAATCGTTCGTCGATCACCGAACTGTCGGTGCGGCTTACGCGTGGGGGAGCGGTGCGGCGGCTGGAGGATATTGCCGTTGCGCGTCGCCGTCTGGCCGGCAATGGCAATCCCGTACTGGTCTTTGAAGCTCTCTTCTGCTCCCTCATCGCCAGCTAGGGCTAGCGGCGTTGGCACATACTGTTTTCCGAGGGCAGATTCTTCCAGTCGCTGGAGGTATTGCCCCGCTAGTGGGCGTCTTAGCGTCCTAATTCTTCCAGTTACTGGAGGAATCTTGCCGCTGACAGGGCTTTTGGCGTCCGTATTCTTCCAGTGAGTGGAGGAATTGCCCCGCTGATTGGTTTCTTAGCGTCCTATTTCTTCCACTCACTGGATGAATCTTCCCGCTGATTGGCCTCTGAAGGTCCGTTTTCCTCCACTCACTGGAACAATTCTCCCGCTGGTGGGGCTTTTAGGGTCCTGATTCCTCCAGTGAGTGGGGGAAATGGTTGTTTGGCTGCATGATTTTGGCTTGCTGCCGCGTAATTTCGTTTTTTCGCGATTATTTCGAACCGTGCGATCAGAAACTTGCTATCGTGCGATAACTGCCGACAAAATTGCAAAAATTGCGATTCAGCGCTGGTAGTTGGTGGATTCGCGCACGATCAGTTGTGGTGCAAGTGAGATATGTGCGGGGCTGTCGGGGCCGTCGTTGAGTAGGCGTAGCGCTTCGGAGACGATTTGTTTGAACGGCGGGCGCACACTGGTCAGCGGCGGCATGGTGGTGCGTGCGATTGGCGAATCGTTGTAGCCAACCACCAGCACATCTTCAGGCACGCGAAGCCCAAGCGAGTGCAACGCCACCATCACGCCGAACGCGATCGCATCGTCGGCACACACCACGGCCTCCGGTTGCACGAGCGGCTCGGAAAACAGTCGCATGGCGCAGTTGAATCCGCGCTGCACGCTACGGTCTCCGAACCTGTTCCATTCGGTTTCGGTGGCAAGATGGTGCGCTCGCATCTGAGTGTGGAACATGGTGAATAGTTCCGCCGATTCGAAGGAGATTTCCTTGCCGGCCATGTATGCCACGGATGCGATGCCACGTTCAGCCAAATGCCCGATCACGATTTCCATGGCTGCGTTTTCGTCGACGCTCACCATGGATGTGCGGAACGAGCATTGGCGGCCGCCCACCTGCACGATCGGCAGTGTGGAGGCGTAATGTTCAAGCTCCGCGGAAAGGTAGGCCTCCCAGGCGGGCAGCACGATCAGACCGTCAACATGGCGGTCTACCAACGACTCGATGCGTTGAATCTGCGTGGCCTGATCACCGCCGATGCCCAGCAGCAGTTGCTGCGAATCCACGTCGATGACGGGTTCGATTTCGTCAAGCAGCTGCGCACAGAACGGGTCGTTGGCGGTCGGAATCACCAGGCCGATGGTGTTGGTGACGGTGCTGCGCAACGCGCTCGCCGCATAATTGACCGAATAGTTGAGGTGTGCCGCGGCCGCTCGCACGCGGCGTGCGATGTCGTCGTCTTTGGTGCGTTTGCCGGAGAGGACGCGGGAGACGGTGGCGATGGAGACGTTGGCTAGCGCTGCGACGTTCGTGATCGAACTGTTCGCCGAAGTTGCCGAAGCCGAAGCGTTGTCGGTTGTACGTGCCATGCTCTCCTCACCACAAATATTCGAAATGCTCGAAAAACTCGGATTATTCGAATTACTGCCGTATCTCAATCGCGTATTCAAGAATAAAACAGCCACCCGTCGAAAGCGGCAGGTGGCTGGAAGCAAGTATCGCAATCATGCATGTTGCATTGCGACTTCATAATTGCGATGCAATAACTGAAGATTGTTGAATATCGTGCGAAATTCTGAAATCTTCAGCAAAAGGAAGATCACTCGGCGTTGACGAGGATGTTCAGCAGGTTGTCTGCCACGGTTTCGTCATCGGCGCCCTGCACGTCGATGACCACGGACTCGCCCTGCTTGATGCCCAGGCCCATGACGGACAGGATGGAGTTAGCCGAAACCGGGTTGCCGCCTTCCTTGGCGATGGTGACGGTGCAGCCGGAGGCGGTGACGGCCTGGGTGAACTGTGCGGCCGGACGGGCGTGGATGCCGACGGGATCGTTGATGACGGTGGTGCGGGTTGCCATGATGGACACTCCTTTGAGTCGTGTGTTGATTTTTGGTTGTGTTATTTGAAAGTCGTGCTGCTTGCCGAGCGAAATGCCTCGGTGCGCCGCTAATAATTACTATAGCACCTTTTTTCACGAAACGCAGAAAACGTTTACCGTTTGTGTGTTGCGGCTTAAAGTGTGTATACTGTGTGCAGGCTGAAAATGATTTACCGGCAAAGACGGTGGGAATCATGCAGTAACTCGACGCGCAAAGCAAGCGCGGAAATCACAACAACAAACGTTCGGTTCGCGTTCCTTTCGCGGGCAAACAACAAAACAAGGAAACAGGTCAAAGGAGTTCACATGATTATCAAAGGTGTTGGCATTGGTCGCGGTGTTGCAGTCGGCCCGGTCATCCGTATGGCGCAGCCACTGCCGGAACCGTCGGACGCTCCGCGTGCGGAAGGCATTGCTGCCGAAAGCGAAATCGCCCGCGTTGACAAGTCCCTCGCACTGGTGAACGCCGACCTGAACCGTCGTGCCGAAGAGGCCGCCAATGGTGACGAAGGTGCCAAGCAGGCCGCTCCGATTCTGCAGGCCATCTCCATGTTCGCTTCCGATCCGTCGCTGGCTGAATCCATCAAGGGTCTGATTCAGCAGGGTAAGACCGCCGAACGTGCGGTGCTCGAAGGCTTCGCCGCAGTGGAAGACATGTTCCGTGCCATCGGTGGCTATCAGGCTGAGCGTGCCGCCGATCTGCATGATGTCGGACAGCGCGTGATCGCCGACCTTATGGGCGCTCCCGCTCCGGGCTTGCCGCAGAGCGAAACCCCGTTCGTGCTCGTCGCCGAAGATCTTTCCCCCGCTGATACCGCGGCGCTCGACATGAGCAAGACCCTCGCCATTGTCACCTCGCAGGGCGGCCCGACCTCGCACACCGCCATTCTGGCTCGCGCTCGTGGCATTGTGGCGGTTGTTTCCGCAGCCGAAGCCGAAAACCTGACCGACGGCACTACCGTGGTCGTGAACGCGGCCAAGGGTGAACTTGTCGTTGACCCGACCGAAGAGGAGATCGCCGTTGCCGAAGCCGCCAAGTCCCGCGCGGCCGCAGCCAAGGAACTGCGCGGCAATCCGGGCTCCACCAAGGATGGTCATCTGATTCCGCTGCTCGCCAACGTGGGCAAGCCGGCCGATGCGGCCAAGGCGCTGGAATATGGCGCTGAAGGCGTTGGCCTGTTCCGTACCGAATTCCTGTTCATCGGCAACTCCGAGCCGCCGACCGTCGAAGAGCAGACCCGCGCTTACACCGAGTTGCTGAGCCAGTTCCCAGGCAAGAAGGTCGTGATTCGTATGCTCGACGCCGGCGCCGACAAGCCGCTGCCGTTCCTCACTCCGGAAGACGAGCCGAATCCGGCCCTCGGCCTGCGCGGTCTGCGCACCCTGCGCGCCCACATGGACGTGCTCGAAGGCCAGCTCAAGGCGCTCGCCGCAGCCGATGCCGCCACCGATGCGAACCTGTGGGTTATGGCTCCGATGGTTGCCGACCAGCATGAGGCTGACTATTTCGTGAAGCTTGGCAAGAGCTTCGGTCTGAAGTTCGTGGGTGCGATGGCCGAAGTGCCGTCGATTGCGCTTATGGCTGACAAGGTGGCTGACGTGGCTGACTTCGTGTCGATCGGCACCAATGATCTGACCCAGTACACTCTGGCCGCCGACCGTACGCTCGGTTCCGTTGCCAACTATCAGACCGCCTGGCATCCGGCGGTGCTGCGTGCCATCAAGATGATTTGCGACGCGGGCAACGCCAAGGGCATGCCGGTGGGCGTGTGCGGCGAGGCCGCTGCCGATCCGGACTTGGCCGTAGTGCTGGCCGGTCTTGGCGTGAACTCTCTGTCCATGACTCCGGTGGCACTCGACGACGTGCGTGCCTCCCTTGCCGAAGTCACTTTCGAAGAGGCTCAGGCCCGTGCCGAAGCCGCCCTTAACGGCGACTTCTACCACCCGGCCAACTGAGCCGTACTAGCTGTGCCTATTGCCTGTAACGTCCTGTTTTTCAAGTGATGTGAGGTCTGATAGGCCCTGTTTCCCGGAACGACCCCTGCCCGCGTGCCTCCATGACTCGCTCGCAGGGGTCGTTTCGTTATGCCGTCAATTGAAACCTTGTATGAGTCAGGCGCTTGAGGGATACTGGGTGCATGAAGATTTCCGCAGATTTCACCGTCATTCCCGACGCGTTTGCCAAGGCGGCGCCGCCTGAGAACTGCATCGACGGTACACCGATTGTTTCCTTCCCCTTCTACATTGATGCGCTTGATCCCGCAGTGCAGTTCCTGCATTGGGAATTCGTTGATCCGGATTCGATTCCGGTATGCGGTTTCCAGTGGAATCATTGGTCTCTGGCGAACCTGCCCGTGGACGCGCTGATGTACGATTTCAACGATTCTCACGCGCTCGCGATTCCGGCTGATTTCTCGCGCACGGTTTCCGCGATGATTCCTGAAACGATTCAGGGACGCACGTCCGCCGCCTCGCCGTTGCTGCAAGGCCGCAGCAACGATCCCGCAGTGACGATGCGTTACAACGGTCCATATCCGCCGGATCAGGATCACGACTACTACCTGCATGTGTGGGGCACCACGGCTCCGCTCGCCGGCCTCAATCAGGGATTCTGGCTCAACGAAATGGAACGTGCGCTGCGTACTTCCGGCACAATCGTTGATCAGGGCGCTATTTTCCTCACTGGAAAAGCCTGATTTTTGAAAGACAATCTGAAGTAAGATCAGAAATATACCCGACGAAAACGTATTGACAATAATTGAAAGGATTGCTGAATAATTATGGCGTGTACCACGATTTTGGTTGGCAAAGACGCAAGTTATGACGGATCGACCATCATCGCCCGTAATGAAGATAGTGCAAATGGTGAATTTTGCCCGAAGCGCTTCATCGTAGTCAAGCCTGAAGATCAGCCGCGCAAGTACAAGAGCGTGCTTTCGCATGTTGAAATCGACCTTCCTGACAATCCGCTGCAGTATACGGCTGTGCCGAATGCCGATCTGAAGGAAGGCATTTGGGGCGAAGCTGGTGTGAACGAGGCGAACGTTGCCATGAGTGCCACCGAAACGCTCACCACCAACGAGCGTGTGCTTGGCGCCGATCCGTTCGTGGAACTCAAGCCTGCCAAGGGCAAGGAAGGCGAAGAAGGCTTTGAGCCGGAAGTCGCCGGTGGTATTGGCGAAGAGGATTTCCTCACCCTTGTGCTTCCGTACGTCACCACCGCCCGCGAGGGTGTGGAACGTTTGGGCGCGCTGCTTGAGGAATTTGGCACCTATGAGATGAACGGCGTTGCCTTCTCCGACGTTGACGAGATTTGGTGGCTGGAAACCGTTGGCGGCCATCATTGGATCGCCAAGCGTGTGCCGGACGAAGCGTATGTGACCATGCCGAACCAGCTGGGCATTGACGAATTTGATCTTGAAGATGCGTTTGGCGAGCAGGAGGGCCACATGTGCTCCGCCGATCTGGCCGAGTTCATCGAACGCAACCATCTTGACCTGTCGGTGGAGAGCACCACGCCGTTCAACCCGCGTGACGCGTTTGGCTCCCACTCCGATTCCGATCACGTGTACAACACTCCTCGTGCTTGGTACATGCAGCGTTTCCTCAACCCGTACGACGAGCAGTGGGATGGTCAGGATGCCGACCACAGGCCGGTTTCCGACGATATTCCGTGGGCTCGCCAACCAGAACGCAAAATTACCATCGAAGATGTGAAGTATGTGCTGAGCTCCCACTATCAGGGCACCCCGTACGATCCGTATGGAAAGCTTGGCGACCAGCGCACCCGCCATATGTTCCGCCCGATCGGCATCAACCGTCAGAGCCAGCTTGCGGTAATGCAGATCCGCCCGTACCGCCCGCAGGTGAGCCGCGCGATCCAGTGGATCGCCTACGGTTCCAACCCGTTCAACACACTCGTGCCGTTCTTCCCGAACGTCAACTCCACGCCGAAGTATTTGGAAGACACCACCACGCGCGTCACGTCCGAAAACTTCTATTGGGAGAACCGCATTATTGCGGCCCTGTGCGATTCCAGCTTCGCCGACACCGCCAACGCTGTGGAACGCTATCAGGAGAAGACCGGTGCGATGGGCCACCGCATGGTTGCCACTACCGACGAGCAGATTGAACGCTTGGTGGGTGACGTTACCGACGAATTCGATGCGGAAGACGAAATCGGCGATGTGCAGCCGATGGAACCGGATGAAATCATCGAAGCCGTGCGCAACGACGACGCCCGCGAAATCCTTGCCGCAGCCAACGAGAACATGGCCGCGCAACTCAAGGAGGAAACCGACAAGCTTCTTGATTCCGTGCTGTATACCGCCAGCATGAACATGAAGAACGGCTTCCACATGTCGGACTTCTAATATCTCACTATTCGGCTCCTATGACCACGTTGCGGGAGCCGATTTTTTTCCTGCAATACAACATCGTTAGAATGACGTCATTCCAAATCGAAGAAAGGAAAACCCCAGTGACCAGCATTGAGGATTTCACCAGCCAGTACGGCTTGGTGCAGAAGATTGATGCGTTTGGCTATCTCGATTATTTGAAGAATAATCCGGATGCTCCACGCAAGCATGGCAAGGTCGTGCTCGTCACCGCCGATACTCCGCTGAAGGCGTCTCGCGGCGAGGGCAAGACCACCACTACGATCGCGTTGATCGATGCGCTGCGTGAGCGTGGCATCGATGCGGCCGCTGTGCTGCGTCAGCCGAGCATGGGCATTACCGCTGCCGGTTCCAAGGGTGGTGCTTCGGGTGGCGGCAAGGCTTCCCTGACTCACCCTGAGCTGATCGACTGGGGCCTGTGCGGTGAAATGGGAGCCATCGAGGCTGCCCAGAACCTGTTGGTCTCCTTTGCAGAAAAGGCTGTTGACGACGGCAAGCTGGACACCATTCTCGTGCCGCGCGTCTCCGAAGTGCCGTCCCGTTCCCTGCGCCAGATCGCAGTGGACCGTGGCAAGGGCGACGTGGCTGAGCGCGTGGTGCTCACTCCGACCTGCGAGCTTATGCAGATCGTTGTGCTGTCGCGTTCCATGGATGAGATTTCCGAGCGCGTTGCCAAGATGGTCGCCGGCACGAAGGATGGAAAGGCCGTGACCTTCGGTGAATTCGTTGATCTGTGGCGTATCACCGGCATCCTCGGTGACGCCGTGAAGCCAGCCAAGACAGAGACCGTGAACGGCTCTCCGGTGTACGTGCACGGCGGCCCGTTCGCCAACGTGTCCATCGGCATTCCGACGCTGGTTTCCGTGGAAATGGCCTGCGCATTGCATGACGTGGTCATCGTCGAAGCCGGTTATGGTACCGACGCAGGCGCGCAGAAGTGGCTTGACATAGCCTGCCGCGAATACGGCGCGCAGTGGCCGTCCGCAGCCATCGTCGTGACCCGCGCTTCCACATGGCGCGACGATCCGGATCTGGCATGGCGCTACCCGTTCCACGTCCAGCGCCTCGAAGGTCTTGATATTCCTACCTTCCCGCTTATCAACCTGTGGGATGGCGAGGATGATCAGATTCCGGCGCTCAAGGACACTGCCAAGGAACTGGAATTCCGCGACCCGATCATCGGCAACCTGTACCGCGACGGTGGCGACGCGCTCGCCCCGCAGCTCGATGCGTTCGTCGATGCCGTGACGAACGGTTCCATGCCGGCCGAACCGCACAGCCACAAGGGCATGGCTCTGGTGGAGAACGTGCGTTGGGTCGCCGAGAACGCGTATGGCGTTCCATCTGACCGCGTGATTTTGAAGGACGGTTTCGCCGAATCGCTGGCCGCCGCTCAGAACCTATGCGCCAGCGCGGGCATCGATTTCGGTTCGCTTGCTTTGGTCGCTGTGAAGTCCCCGGCCACCATGACCGACAATGACCGCGCTCCGGAAGCCGAGCGTACGGTGACGCTAAAGAAGGTCGAAGTGCATTCCGGTGCCGGCCTGGTGCACGTGAACCTCACCACGTCCCTGACCACGCCGATGCCGAAGATCGTGTGATAAACGAGTCGTATCGTTCTGATCGCAACGTTTTAGGGCGGCCACTTACGTATATGCGTAGGTGGCCGCCCTTTTTGCATCATATTTTTGGCGGTTTCTAGCGAACGTCGCAACGCCATGACCTCGCAGGAACGGTGGTAACTTCGTCAGAAGTTGTCGCCCCGAACCGTGAGGCGGGAAACACGGTGTGTTTCCCGTAGGTGAGGTGAGAGGTTCGCAATATGGGCGAACCTCGCAGGAACGGTGGTAACTTCGTCAGAAGTTGCCACCGTTCCAGCCCCAGTCGGTGGTGGCGGTGTAACGGATGTACGTGCGGTCGGACGGAATGCCCAGTTCCTTCTCCAACGCGGCCATGATCTGCTCGGTCAGCTTCTCCCAGGCGGAACCGGGCACGGAACGACCGAACACGTTCACTTCGACGTATGCGGCTGGCTTGGAATCGTCGCCGCCGAAATAAATCGGCATATTATCTTCAAATGGGCACATCAGCCAGCCTTCGGACTTGCCGGGAACGGCGGTGATCGCCTTGCCGTATGCGGACTTCAGCGCCTCGCGCTGTTCGGCGGTGGTGGACACGGAAACATGGGTATGAATGACTGGCATGATGCTCTCCTTGAATTGTTGAAATCAGCCTTTGCGGTTCACCTCCAGTCTAGGCGTCGAACGGCGCAGTCGGGGTGGCTGCGTGAGAAATTTTGGGCTTTGTCTGAATGGCTTCCAAGGTGGTCTGCGTGCGCGTGTTAAATATTCTTTGTGAGAAAACTGATTGAACAGCTTATGAAATTTGGCCTCGTTGGTGTAATCGCCTTCATTATCGACTGGGGCATTCTGAATCTTCTCGTCGGCGTATTCCGCATGCACAACGTGCTCGCCGCAACCATCTCGTTCATTATTTCCCTGATTTTCAACTATGTCGCCAGCATGAAACTGGTGTTCAAGCACCGTGACGACATGGCTCGCTGGATGGAAATCCTTATTTTCGTGGTTGGCGCGCTGATCGGACTGTTCATGAACGACGCCATTATTTGGATCTCCACGTATGGCATGAACCATGATGCATACGTGTCACAGAGCACGGAATATCTGATCCGCACCAACGTCGGCAAGCTCATCGCAACCGCCGTAGTGATGGTGTGGAACTTCCTGACGCGCAAATGGCTGCTCGACGATACGCATACCAACGCCATGAACCGTCTACGCAAAGCCGACAACCGTCTGACTCCGGAGGAGTTGGAAGCCAAGTGGCAGAACAGCTTCTCGCACAAGCTTGGTATATGGTCGCTGGAGCACACTCCCAACGGCTGGCCAAAGTAGTCCTGAATTCGAAAAATCTGTCTGCACAACCCGGAAATCTACCCTGATAAATCTGCCCCGATTTCCGAATTGTGCAGACGTCCGGGCAGTCCTGAATATGAAAAGGCGGTGCCTCACACCTATACAAAGGTATGAGACACCGCCTTTTCATATGCTTTGCATGCTTTAAGCGCGAAAGGTCACACGCTTACAGTGGTGAGCATGGGCTGCTCGGTGGAATCCTTGATCTGCTTGAAGCCGAACAGGGCGATCACCAGCGAGGTGAGCGCCAAAGCCGTCACCACAATGAAACCACCGTGCGATCCCATACGGTCGATGAACTGGCCGGCAATCGCCGAACCGACGGAACCGCCGATCGAATTCATCGCACCCATCCAGGCCATGCCTTCGGTGAAGCGTGTGGGCGGCACCAAGTGCAGCATCAGCTGGTTGCCGTTCACCCACGTTGGTGCCTGGCACACGCCGATGAACAGGTAAATGATCATGATCACCCACAGATGTTTGGCGAACATGAACGAGCCGATGCCCAGATCGACCACGGCAAGGCAGAAGTAGAAACGCTTCCACAGCGGAATCGTCCAATTCTTCGCACCATACACGAGTGCGCCAATCAGCGAGCTGAACGAGAAGCAGGCGAACACGAAACCCGTGTACTGCTTCATATTCGCTTCCGTAGCGAACGCGACGATTGAAATGCCGGCAGCCGACTGGAACGCACCCAAGCCAAACCATGTCACGCACACGGCAATCAGTCCCGGCCCCCAGATCGACTCCTTGCGCCCGGCATTCACATCCGCGGCGGCCTGATCCATAGCGGCCTGCACTTCCGCAGCCGTTTTGCCTTCGGAACGTGCGCGATCGCGAGCGTATTCGATTGCCGATTCAGCCTGTAACGCCTTGGAACGGGCAGCTTCGCGCTCGCGGTATTCCTTGCGGGTCATGCCCGCTTCGCGAGCCAGTTGCGTCTGCGATTTCGGCTCGGTGGAAAGCTCAGTGAGGAACATGAGCGCGCCGACCACCACGCACACGCCGGTGAACGAGAACGCCAACAGGCCGGAAATCACGGCCAGCGTGGAGGCGAGCGGATTGCCGATCACCCACATGCATTCGTCGAACACGCCGGAAAGCGAAAGCGCACGGTTCGTTTTCTCCGTATCGCCTTTAAGCAGTGTCGTCCAACGCTGACGGCTCATCGCGCCCCACGGCGGAATCGCCGCCATGAACGGCACAATGCAGAACAGAATCCATGAGGGCACTCGCGCGGTGATGCAGGAAACCAGCGCGGTCGCTGCGATCATCCACACAATGATCGTCGGAATCGACACCTGGCGCTGGCCGAACTTATCAACCAACTTGCCGAGCACTGGGCTTGCAACGGCCAGCGCGATCGCCTGCACGGCCGTCAGTGCGCCTGCCAGCGAGTAATTGCCGTAATAATGCTGCACGGAAATCGTGATTGTCATACCGACCATCGGGAACGGCATGCATGCGATTACTGAGCCGACCGAAAATCGGGCGGTGTGCGGTATGCGAAGAAGCTCCGCATACCCTCCGAAAAGACGTTGGCCGATGCTTTTGGCGCCGGCGAGGACTGAATTGGTCATGTTTTTGCTGCTCCTTTCTGCTCACGGTTGGTGCTTGCGTCCGCCGCTTTGCGTTGCCTCAGACCGCTTGATATACCCTTGTTCTGCCTTGACTGTTTTTCTTTCCAGCCCTAGTCTCTCTCTTCAACCTTGCTTGAACGTCAATCGATTGACGCTTCGGCGTGTTGCATAGGGGGGTGGAGATTGGTTGTGTGTCATTTTCTTGACTTAGACAACTTTATGCGGAGGTGCTGTCGCAACACGCGGTACATTGAGGTTGGCAGACATAATTCGATTGGTTATTTTGTAAGTACTCACTACACGTTCATTTGGTGGACGAAAAGATGTTCGGCGGGCGAAAGACGGTTGTCGCAAAATGGTTGCGCAACGCTTCCAGAGCTTGCGATTGCAGGATTTTCGTTCCATCAGTCAACGTCAGCAGTCCGGCAGCATCTTACGGAAAGGCGGTAGGGATGCCCGCAACAACCATCCATTTCGTACGTCACGGCAAAGTCGAAAATCCGGGGCATTTGCTCTACGAACGACTGCCCGGATTCCACCTGTCGGAAGTGGGTGTGCGCATGGCGCAGGCGACCGCGCACTACATTGCCGTCAGTCCGCAACTCAACACTGTTTCCGCCATCTACTCGTCGCCGCTGGAACGCACGCGCGAAACGGCCGGCGAAATCCTCACCGCACTCAACGAAGTGCGCGAAGCCCGTGGCGAGGAGCCGCTGGAACTCACCACCGACGAGCGCATCATCGAAGCACGCAACGAATTCCGCGGCACGCGCATCGGCTACGGCGAAGGCGCGCTCTGGAAAAACGGCAATTGGAGACTGGTGCGTAACCTGTGGAAGCCAAGCTGGGGCGAAAGCTACCAGTCGATCGCGCATCGTGTGCAAGCGTTCGCCCTTGAAAAAGTGGGGGAGCATCCGGGTGAGCAAATCATTGTAGTCAGCCACGAATCGCCCATCTGGAGCTACAGGCACATGCTGGAAACCGGGCACCCGGAACATAATATGCTGCTACGCCACACGGCGCTCGCCTCCATTACCTCCATTACCTACGATTGCGATACGCGAAAAGTTTTGTCGATCACGTATGTCGACCCCGCTGCCGGCGTGGAATAATGCGTGAAACGCGTGAAACGCGTGAAACGCGCGGCGGATGGTTGTGATGGCTGATATGCGGCAGGTAACGTGCGTCGGTTGTTGAAAGGAAGGGGATTCCATGTCATTATTGAAGGGCTGGGTCTCCTGATGGGCTTAGCGAAGATATGGACGTCGAGGCTGCAAAGGAGCACGAATGCCTTTTAAGATCAACAACGAAGCGCTTTACCCGCTCTACAATATGCCTCATACGCAGTTGGCTATCGAATATTGCGTCAAAGTGGTGGAGTTGTGGCCGCTGCAAACCGCGCAGGAGATGGAGAACGACGCCAAGTATATGGAAGATCTGCAGGTAGGGTTTTCCTGCATGATGGCAAGGGCGTTGCTGCGCTTGCCGGATGAAGTCGACATATCCGTGGCGGAAGCCGTATATGAGGGAATGGATGAGATTCCGGGCTGCGATCCAGCAGTGGTGCAGGCCCTGAAGAAAGCCAATCAGGCGTATGATGTGATGCGCGATTATTCCGAAACCAACAATGCCGACCTGTTCTTTAAAGCGGCCGACATTCTGGGCATCTCCATCGACGCCCACGTCGAAAAGAGCATCCGCAGTGTGATGAAAAGCGTCACTCACCTCATTCGCGGTAGCTCCGGATTCGAATTCGACGGCGAAGTGTCGAAGAACGTCAGCTTCTGCTACGCCACCACAGTCGATCCGTTGCAGCTCACCGGCCGCTACCTTGCATCTGTTGCGGTGTGCGACGGACTGATGAATCTCATGTGCGACGGCATTGACGATTTGGGCGAGCAGGTCATACGTGTGCTGCCGGTATTGCTGTACGCCAACGAGCTGTGCGAGCAGATGGCCATTCCGCCGACCTGCATGGGCGATGCGGCCCTGCTGCAACTGGTTGAGATGCGCGATTCCATACGCCACATGGATGGAATCGTTCCGGTCGAGGTCAATTCCTTCTGCGAGCGGACCTTCCTCATAACCGCAAACATGATGATTCCGCAGGCGGGCTTGGAATGGTCGTATCATGCGGATTGCCTGCGCTGGGATCCGAAGAAGGCCGAGCGGGAAGCCAAGGATGAAGACGAGCGTAAGAGCAGGGAGGCGCTTGCCGAAAAGTTCAAGTCGAAGAAGGATGATTCGTCTGATTCGAGCGAAGCCTCGGATGCTGCGGAAGCCGAAGATACGGAAGGTGGCACCTCGGAGCGCGATTCGCAATAATCAAAATACTGCAAAACGGGTATTCTGAAAATAAATTTGGAATATGAAATCCTGTCATGACATCGAATGATGGTATTGACGTGACAATATAAAAATCCCGGCACTTGTGACTGTGAACCGCACCCCGATTGTTGGACTGAAGAAATTCAGATTCGATGATCGGAGGTGCGGTTCTTTCGTATGCGTGAGG